>NZ_JBSFNM010000046.1:35030-74323 GCF_053587085.1 Kitasatospora sp. NPDC003701 | reverse complement strand
GCTGTTGAGTTCTCAAGGAACGGACACTTCCTTCGGACCGCCTTCCAGCGGGCCCTCCGGGCGCTTCGTTCTTTCGTGTTTCCAGCTTATCAGATGTTTTCCGCTCCGTTTTCCGGAGTTTCGTTTATCTGATCGGCTTTTGCCTTTCGGCGCTCCCGAACTCTACCAGAGTTTCTCGGGCCGTTTTCCGCGCTCCGTAACTCGAAATTCGTTTCGAGTACTTCCTGCAGGCCGTCCCGTGGGGCAACCCGGAGAACATTACGCACCGGGTCGCCCCACGTCAAACCGAACGGCGGGGCCGTCGAGCGGGGGCTCAGACCTCGACGACGACCGGCAGGATCATCGGACGGCGGCGGTAGTTGTCCGCCACCCACTTGCCGATGGTCCGGCGCACGAGCTGCTGGACCTGGCGGATCTCCAGGACGCCGTCGCTCGCCGAGCGGTCCAGGGCTTCCTGGAGCTTGGCCGCCACCGGGACGAACGCGTTGTCGTCGATGCCGGAGCCGCGGGCCTGGATGGTCGGGCCGCCCACGATCTTGCCGTTGGTGGAGTCGACCACCACGAAGACCGAGATGAAGCCCTCCTCGCCGAGGATCCGGCGGTCCTTCAGGGAGGCTTCGGTGATGTCGCCCACGGACGAGCCGTCCACGTAGACGTAGCCGGCCTGCACCTTGCCCACGATGCGGGCAACGCCGTTCTCAAGATCCACGCAGACGCCGTCCTCCGCGATCACGGTGCGGTGCTTCGGGATTCCGGTGGCGATGCCCAGGTCGGCGGCGGCGCGGAGGTGGCGCCATTCGCCGTGGACGGGCATCAGGTTGCGCGGCTTGCAGATGTTGAAGAAGTACAGCAGCTCGCCGGCCGATGCGTGGCCCGAGACGTGCACCTTGGCGTTGCCCTTGTGCACGACCTTGGCGCCCCAGCGGGTCAGGCCGTTGATCACCCGGTACACGGCGTTCTCGTTGCCGGGGATCAGCGAGGAGGCCAGGACGACGGTGTCGCCCTCGACGATGCGGATCTGGTGGTCGCGGTTGGCCATCCGGGACAGCGCCGCCATCGGCTCGCCCTGCGAACCGGTGCAGATCAGCACGACCTCCTTGTCCGGGAGGTCGTCCAGCTGCTTGACGTCGACGACCAGGTTGCCGGGGACCTTCAGGTAGCCGAGGTCGCGGGCGATGCCCATGTTGCGGACCATCGAGCGGCCGACGAAGGCCACCTTGCGCTTGTACTCGTGCGCGGCGTCCAGCACCTGCTGGATGCGGTGCACGTGGCTGGCGAAGGAGGCGACGATGATGCGCTTGTCGGCGTTCGCGAAGACGTTTCGCAGTGCGGCCGAGATGTCCCGCTCGTGCGGGATGAAGCCGGGGACCTCGGCGTTGGTGGAGTCCACCAGCAGCAGGTCCATGCCCTCCTCGGCCAGCTTGGCGAAGGCCGGGAGGTCGGTGAGGCGGCCGTCGAGCGGCAGCTGGTCCATCTTGAAGTCGCCGGTGGCGACCACCATGCCGGCGGGCGTGCGCACGGCGACGGCCAGCGCGTCCGGGATGGAGTGGTTGACCGCGATGAACTGGCAGTCGAAGGGGCCGATCCGCTCGCGGTCGCCCTCCTTGACCTCCAGCACGTACGGCCGGATGCGGTGCTCGGCCAGCTTGGCCTCGATCAGGGCGAGGGTGAGCTTCGACCCGATCAGCGGGATGTCCGGGTTCTCCCGGAGCAGGAACGGGACGGCACCGATGTGGTCCTCGTGCCCGTGGGTCAGCACGATGCCGTCGATCTTGTCGAGCCGGTCCCGGATGTAGCTGAAGTCCGGGAGGATCAGGTCGACGCCGGGCTGCTCGTCCTCGGGGAAGAGGACGCCGCAGTCCACGATGAGAATGCGGTCCCCGAATTCGAGGACCGTCATGTTGCGGCCGATCTCGCCGAGGCCGCCGAGCGGCGTGATGCGCAGGGCGCCCTCCTTCAGGGCCGGGGGCGCGCCGAGTTCGGGATGCGGGTGGCTCAAAAGACTCTCCTCACGACGCACGCCATATGCCTGGGGTCCTCCCCCGAGAGACATATGGCGTGCGTACTCAGTGTCGGTTTCCTACTGGGTCGGTGCTCTCGCGCCTTCGTTCCGGTCCAGCGGCGGACCTCGCGGGAGGTCCGGCGAGCCGGGGCGCGCACGTCTTGTCTGTTACAGGTGTACCCCGCCGGCGGCGAGATCCTTCTTCAATTGCGCGATCTCCTCGGAAGTCGCGCCCACCAGCGGCAGCCGGAGCGGTCCGGCCGGCAGGCCCTGGAGCTCCAGGGCCGCCTTGGTGAGGATGACACCCTGCGTGCGGAACATACCGCTGAAGACCGGCAGCAGGCTCTGGTGGATCGCCGTGGCCTTGGCCACATCTCCGCCCAGGAAGGCCTCGATCATGCTGCGCAGCTCACCGGCGACCACGTGCCCCACCACGCTGACCACGCCGGCGGCGCCGACGGAGAGCAGCGGCAGGTTGAGGATGTCGTCGCCGGAGTACCAGGCCAGATCGGAGCGGGCGATCGTCCAGGCGGCGGCGCCGAGGTCGCCCTTGGCGTCCTTGTTGGCGACGATCCGCGGGTGCTCGCCGAGCCGGACCAGCGTCTCGTGGCTCAGCGCGACGCCGCTGCGGCCGGGGATGTCGTAGAGCATGACCGGCAGGCCGGTGGCGTCCGCGATGTGCGTGGTGTGCCGGTACAGGCCCTCCTGCGGGGGCTTGCTGTAGTACGGCGTGACGACCAGCAGGCCGTGTGCTCCGGCCGCCTCGGCCTGGCGGGCCAGGTCGGCGCTGTGGTGGGTGTCGTTGGTGCCGACGCCGGCCACCACGTGGGCGCGGTCCCCCACCGCTTCCACGACGGCGCGGACGAGCCGGGCCTTCTCGGCGTCGCTGGTGGTCGGGGACTCACCGGTGGTGCCGTTGACGACGAGGCCGTCGTTGCCTGCGTCGACGAGGTGTGCGGCGAGGCGCTGCGCGCCGTCGAGGTCGAGCCCGCCGTCAGCGGTGAACGGGGTCACCATCGCGGTCAGGACCCGGCCGAACGGCGTCTGGGGGGTGGAGGTCGGAGCCATGCGTCCAAAACTACTCGTAGGCGGTGGGGCGGTACCCCAGCCGGTCCAGGGTTCGGACAGGTGTGGCGCGCGGAGCGGCACAAAGATGGGATTCCGGTGCTGCATGCTCGGGGGTTCATGCAGCACCGGAATCCGTGTCACGAGCGTAGGGAGCGGCTAGAAAAGCCGCAATCCAGACATGCCAGGCAAGCCGCCCATATGCCTGTCGTCCCAGGTCAGGGGGCGACTCGACCGTGCTTCTCGAAGGCCGCATGGGTGAGCGGCATGAGCCGGGCCCACTGCTCCTCCATCTGCTCGGCGACCATCTCGATCTCGCGCTGCGGGAACGACGGCACGGCCGCGTTCTCCTTCTTGGTCCGCAGCGACAGGAAGTGCATCAGCGAGCGGGCGTTGCAGGTCGCGTACATCGAGGAGAACAGGCCGACCGGCAGCACCGCCCGGGCCACCTCGCGGGCGACGCCGGCCGCCAGCATCTCCTGGTACGCCCGGTAGGCCCCCTGGTAGGCGGCCTCCATCTGCTCGGCGACCACGTCGAACTGCTCGGCCGTGCCGTCGACGAACTCGTACCGGCCCGGGCGGCCCTCCTGGACCAGCTTGCGGTCCTCGCCCGGCACGTAGAACACCGGCTGCAGCTCGCGGTAGCGGCCGGACTCCTCGTTGTACGACCAGCCGCTGCGGTGGCGGTGGAACTCCCGGAAGACGAAGATCGGCGCACTGATGAAGAAGGTCATCGAGTTGTGCTCGAACGGCGTGCCGTGCCGGTCCCGCATCAGGTAGTTGATCAGGCCCTTGGACTTCTCCGGGTCCTGCTGCAACGCCTCCAGGGACTGCTCCCCGGCCGTCGAGACCCGGGCCGCCCAGATGACGTCCGAGTCGGCGGCGGAGCTGCGGACCAGCTCCACGGTGACATCGCTGCGGAACCGGGGGGTCGCGGGTTCGTCGGTCACGCGGTGCTCCTTGCGGGTTCGTTGGTGCTGTGCAGCCGGATCGCGTGCTGCATGGTCTTACGGGCGCGCGGGGTGTCGCCGGCGTCGGCGTACGCCACCGCGAGGCGGAAGAAGACCCGCCAGTCGCCGGGGGACGCCTCGGCCTCGGCCTTGCGGCGGGCGAACACCGCGTCGGCGGAGTCCCGGTCGATCCGGCCGCCGGCGGTGCGCTTCAGCTCGTCCACCGGCAGGCCGCCCTCGGCCTCCAGCTCGCGGGCGAGCCGCTCGCTGGCCCGGCCGAAGCGGACGGTCTGGCGCAGGAACCAGACCCCGATCGGCGGGACGACGAAGGCGCACAGGCCCAGGCCGATGCCGAGCGGCTTGCCGGTGGCGATCAGCTGGACGCCCTCGCCCACGCAGACCAGGGCCACCAGCAGCAGCACGCCGGAGAGGACGAAGAAGCCGGTACGGGAGGTCATCCGGGGCTCACAGGTCCAGGAAGTTCTCGAGGCCCACGGTGAGCCCGTGGTTGTCCACGACCTTGCGGACGCCCAGCAGGATGCCCGGCATGAAGCTGCTGTGGTGCAGCGAGTCGTGCCGGATGGTGAGGGTCTCACCGGTGTCGCCGAACATCACCTGCTGGTGGGCGAGCAGCCCGCGCAGCCGGACGGCGTGCACCGGCACCCCGTCCACGTCCGCGCCGCGGGCGCCGGGCAGGCTGTGCGTGGTCGGGTCCTGCTGCGGCGGCCGGCCGGCCTCGGCCCGGGCGGCGGCGATCAGCTGGGCGGTGCGGGTGGCCGTGCCGCTGGGCGCGTCGGCCTTGCGGTCGTGGTGCAGCTCGACGACCTCGACCGACTCGAAGTACCGGGCGGCGGTCTGGGCGAACTTCATGCCCAGCACGGCGCCGAGCGAGAAGTTCGGCGCGATCAGCAGACCCAGGCCGGGCGCCTCGGCCAGCAGGCCGCGGACGGTGTCCAGCCGCTCCTCGGTCCAGCCGGTGGTACCGGTGACCACGTGGATGCCGTGCCGCAGGCAGTGGTCGAGGTTGCCCATCACCGAGTCGGGGTGGGTGAGCTCGACGGCGACCTGGGCGCCGGCGGCGGTCAGTTCCGCCAGGTCGGAACCCCGGCCCAGCGCGGCGACCAGCTCCATGTCCGGGGCGGCCTCGACGGCCTTGACCGCCTCGGAGCCGATCCGGCCCTTGGCGCCGAGAACGGCGACACGCAGCGTCATGGTGAGAAGTCCCTTCAGACCAGCAGGTCGGCGAGCCGGGCGGCCCGCTTGTCGGTGATCGGGCCGATCAGCGCCAGCGAGGGCCGGTACGCGCCCAGCACATCACGGGCCACCGCGTGGACGTCGTCCAGGGTCACCGCCGCGATCCTGGCCAGCATGTCGTCCACCGAGAGGTGGTGGCCGTAGCTCAGCTCGGCCTTGCCGATGCGGTTCATCAGGGAGCCGGTGTCCTCCATGCCGAGCACGGTGGAGCCGGAGATCTGGCCGATCGCCCGCTGCAGCTCCTCCTCGGTGATGCCGTCGGCGACCACCTTGGCGAGCTCCTCGCGGCAGATCCGCAGCACCTCCTCGACCCGCTTGGGCTGGCAGCCGGCGTAGATGCCGAACAGGCCGCTGTCCGCGTAGGACGAGGAGTAGGAGTACACCGAGTACGCCAGGCCGCGCTTCTCCCGGACCTCCTGGAACAGCCGCGAGCTCATCCCGCCGCCGAGCGCCGCGTTCAGCACGCCCATCGCCCAGCGGCGCTCGTCGTGGCGCGGCACGCCGGGCACGCCGAGCACCAGGTGGGCCTGCTCGGTGGAGCGGTTGAGCACCTCGACCTTGCCGGCCGTGCGCAGCGCCTTGATGCCGCGCCGCGCCTGCGCGGGCTCGGCGGTGGAGCGCTCCAGCAGCGGTGCGAAGGCCCGCTCGACCTGCCGGACCACCTTGCGGTGGTCCAGGTTGCCGGCCGCGGCGACGACCAGGTGCTCGGGCTTGTAGCGGCGGTGGAAGAACCCGGCGATCTGGTCGCGGGTGAGGCCCTTGACGGTCTCCTGGGTGCCGAGGATCGGGCGGCCGAGCGGACCGCTGCCGAAGATCACCTTGGCGAAGAGGTCGTGCACCACGTCGCCCGGGTCGTCCTCGGCCATCGCCATCTCCTCCAGGATGACGCCGCGCTCGGCCTCGACGTCCTCCGGGCGGATCAGCGAACCGGTGAGCATGTCGCAGACCACGTCGATGGCGAGCGGCAGGTCGGTGTCGAGCACCCTGGCGTAGTAGCAGGTGTTCTCCTTCGCGGTGAAGGCGTTCATCTCGCCGCCGACCGCGTCCAGGGCCGCCGAGATGTCCAGCGCGCTGCGCCGCTCGGTGCCCTTGAAGAGCAGGTGCTCCAGGTAGTGGGTGGCTCCGTTGAGCTGCGGGGTCTCGTCCCGCGAGCCGACGCCGACCCAGATGCCGAAGGTCGCGGAGCGCACCGTCGGCAGGGTCTCGGTGACGACCCGCAGGCCGCCGGGGAGGACGGTGCGGCGCACCGTGCCGGCGCCGTCCACGCCCTTGAGCAGGGTCCGGGTGGTGCCGGGGCGCTGCTTCGCCGCCGAGGCCTGGGCCACGGGGTGTACCTCCGTAGAAAGCATGTGCAACAACAGGGTGCGGCCCGCACGCCGACGGGGCGTGCGGGCCGCGGCCGCTTCTATCGAACCGGGGGGCTAGCGGCGCTTCACTCGGAAGCGGCCTCGCCGCCCTCCTCGCCCTCGACGACCGGGATCAGCGAGAGCTTGCCGCGCGGGTCGATCTCGGCGATCTCGACCTGGACCTTGGCGCCGACGCCGAGCACGTCCTCGACGTTCTCCACGCGCTTGCCACCGGCCAGCTTGCGGATCTGCGAGATGTGCAGCAGGCCGTCCTTGCCCGGCATGAGCGAAACGAACGCGCCGAACGTCGTGGTCTTCACCACGGTGCCCAGGTAGCGCTCGCCGACCTCCGGCATGGTCGGGTTGGCGATCTGGTTGATCGTCGTACGGGCAGCCTCCGCCGAGGGACCGTCGACCGCACCGATGTAGATGGTGCCGTCGTCCTCGATGGTGATGTCCGCGCCGGTGTCCTCCTGGATCTGGTTGATCATCTTGCCCTTGGGGCCGATGACCTCACCGATCTTGTCCACCGGGATCTTGATGGTGATGATGCGCGGCGCGTTCGGCGACATCTCGTCGGGCGCGTCGATGGCCTCGTTCATCACGTCGAGGATGTGCAGGCGGGCGTCCTTGGCCTGCTTCAGCGCGGCGGCCAGCACGGAGGCCGGGATGCCGTTCAGCTTGGTGTCCAGCTGCAGCGCGGTGATGAAGTTGCGGGTACCGGCGACCTTGAAGTCCATGTCGCCGTACGCGTCCTCGGCGCCCAGGATGTCGGTCAGCGCGACGTAGTGCGTCTCACCGTCGATCTCCTGCGAGATCAGGCCCATGGCGATACCGGCGACGGCGGCCTTCAGCGGCACACCGGCGTTCAGCAGCGACATGGTGGAGGCGCAGACCGAGCCCATCGAGGTGGAGCCGTTGGAGCTCAGCGCCTCGGAGACCTGGCGGATCGCGTAGGGGAACTCCTCGCGGGTCGGCAGCACGGGCAGGATCGCCCGCTCCGCCAGCGCGCCGTGGCCGATCTCGCGGCGCTTGGGCGAGCCCACGCGGCCGGTCTCGCCGACCGAGTACGGCGGGAAGTTGTAGTTGTGCATGTAGCGGCGACGCGTCTCCGGGGAGAGCGTGTCCAGCTGCTGCTCCATGCGCAGCATGTTCAGCGTGGTGACACCCAGGATCTGGGTCTCGCCGCGCTCGAACAGGGCCGAGCCGTGGACGCGCGGGATGGCCTCGACCTCGGCGGCCAGGGTGCGGATGTCGGTGACACCGCGGCCGTCGATGCGGACCTTGTCCTTGATGACGCGCTCGCGCACGACCTTCTTGGTCAGCGCGTTGTACGCGGCGCTGATCTCCTTCTCGCGACCCTCGAACTCCGGGAGGAGCTTCTCGGCGGCGATCGCCTTGACGCGGTCCAGCTCGTTGTTGCGCTCCTGCTTGCCCGGGATGGTGAGCGCCTGGGCCAGCTCGTCCTTGACCGCGGCGGTCAGGGCGGCGAGCACGTCGTCCTGGTAGTCCAGGAAGACCGGGAACTCGCCGGTGGGCTTGGCGGCCTGGGCGGCCAGCTGGGACTGCGCGGCGCAGAGCACCTTGATGAACGGCTTCGCGGCCTCGAGACCGGCGGCGACGACGTCCTCGGTCGGCGCGTCGGCGCCGCCCTCGACCAGCTTGATGGTCTTGTCGGTGGCCTCGGCCTCGACCATCATGATCGCGACATCGCCGTCCGGCAGGACGCGACCGGCGACGACCATGTCGAAGACGGCCGACTCCAGCTCGGAGTGGGTCGGGAAGGCCACCCACTGGCCCTTGATCAGCGCGACGCGGACGCCACCGATCGGGCCGGAGAACGGCAGGCCCGCCAGCTGGGTGGAGGCGGAGGCGGCGTTGATGGCCACCACGTCGTACAGGTGGTCCGGGTTGAGCGCCATCACGGTGACGACGACCTGGATCTCGTTGCGCAGGCCCTTGACGAAGGACGGGCGCAGCGGGCGGTCGATCAGGCGGCAGGTGAGGATCGCGTCCTCGGAGGGCCGGCCCTCACGACGGAAGAACGAACCGGGGATGCGGCCGGCGGCGTACATCCGCTCCTCGACGTCCACGGTCAGCGGGAAGAAGTCGAAGTGCTCCTTCGGCTGCTTGGACGCGCTGGTGGCCGACAGCACCATGGTGTCGTCGTCCAGGTAGGCCACGGCGGAGCCGGCGGCCTGACGGGCCAGACGGCCGGTCTCGAAGCGGATGGTACGGGTGCCGAAGGAACCGTTGTCGATCACGGCTTCGGCGTAGAACACGTTCTCTTCCACCTGGAAGATCTCCTCTTTCGTACGTCTCCGGGAGAGCGCCCCCGCGCATCGCTGCCGGTGGCCCTGGACCCTCTTTCGCAGAGGAAGGCAGTCGGGCCGGTCTTCGATCGAAGCCTCCGGTGGGCCCCGCTCGGTCTGCGGGGCTTCCGGCGGCCACTACCGAGGACCGGCGCCTCTCGGCTGCCAGGCCCGGGCGGGCGGTCCGCGTCTGGACGCTCTCTCGGATGCGGGCGGCTTCCGTTTGAAGCCTTCGTCCCGCGGGGGGTCGGGGTCTTTTGCCCGGGTGGCGCGGTGTCGCGCCATCACCCGGCATGCCCACAACCCTACGGTGCAATCCTCGGCCACCAGGGGAGGTGCGCGCGAGTTGTTATGTGCGGTCGTCGTGCCCGGGGCGTCCCGGAGCGCCGACCGCGGCATACGCGCGAGGGGCGGCTCCCCGGTGTGGGGAGCCGCCCCGAGCGGCGGTCTTAGCGGGCGCCGCCGGCGGCACCGCGGCGGATGCCCAGGCGGTCGACGAGCGTACGGAAACGCTCGATGTCCTTCTTGGCCAGGTACTGCAGGAGGCGGCGACGCTGGCCGACCAGGATCAGCAGGCCACGACGCGAGTGGTGGTCGTGCTTGTGGGCCTTCAGGTGCTCGGTCAGGTCCGAGATACGGCGGGAGAGCATGGCCACCTGCACCTCGGGGGAGCCGGTGTCGCCCTCCTTCTGGCCGAACTCGGCGATGATCTGCTTCTTGATGTCAGAGGCGAGTGCCACTGCAACTCCTTCGGGGTGATACCGAGCGGGCCTGGTCTACGGCACAGGACTCTGTGAGAACTCGGTGTCGTGACTGAGTGCGGCCGGCGGTCTGCGACCCGCGTGGGGCGGACACCCTGCTGCACTCGAAGGGCAAGCGTACCAGTGCGCCCGGCGCGACCGGTCAGCCGGTGGCGCCGCGGACCAGGCCGTAGACCTCCAGCACGCCCAGCGCCAGCGGGACGAGGGCGATCAGGGTGAGGCTGTCGACCAGGTCCAGGATGCGCCCCCAGAACGGCGAGACGCCGAGCCGGGGCACCACCAGGGCGATCGCGGTGAGCACCGCGGCGCCGAAGGCGATCGAGGTGGCCAGCCAGATCGTGCGCAGGTCCACCTCGGTGGAGCTGGCGGCCTTCAGGATGAACAGCGGGGTGTGCAGCGAGAGGCCGACGATCAGCAGCGACAGGCCGAACAGGCCGGCGATGGTGAGGCTGAAGACCTGCGCGGTGTAGCGGAACAGCCGGGCGCGCAGCATGGTGGCGATGCCGAGGGTGAGGGCGAGCAGCTCCGGGAAGAGCTCGTCGGTGAAGCCGAGCACGGCGCAGGCGCCGACGATCACCGCGGCGCAGCCGCCGACCAGGCCGACCAGCACCTCGTGGCCGCGGCGGGCCTGGTGGGCGATGCGCTCGTACTGGACGGCCTCGGCGCGGCCGGCCTCCTCGTCGTAGTCGCGGCTGCGGGTCCGGGTCTGGCCGGGGGCGCTGAAGCCGACGGGCAGCCGGGCGAAGCGGGCGGAGAGGCTCGGCAGGAAGCCGATCACGGCGACGGCGGCGACACCCGTGACGGCGGCGATGTGGTTGGCCGGGGTCGCCGGCAGCAGCACGGCGGCGAAGGTGGCGAGCGCGCCGGCCGCGGCCAGGAAGGCGGCGGCGACGAACAGCGAGTCCTTCTCGGGCAGCAGGCCGACCAGCAGGACGGCGATCACCAGGACGGTGACGCAGCCGGTGAGGAACTGGAGCCGGCCCGGGCCCTCCCACGGGTGGGCGACGGCGATGAGGCCGCTGCCGCCGATCAGGGCGTGCGGCAGGGCGCCGAGGCCGAGCGCGAGCGCGGCCCAGGCGTCCTGGTAGACCCGGGCGCGGACGCCGGCCAGGGCGGTGAGCACCACGGCGATGACGCCGGAGAGGACACCGGGCAGGCCGTGCATGTCGTGGCGCAGGTCGGAGAACCAGAGCGCGAAGCCGAGCAGGGTGAGCAGCACACCGGCGCCGATCAGGCCGAAGGCCCGCATCAACTCGGGGCTCCAGAACCGGCGGTCGGCCTCGACGGCGGTGGCGATGGCGTCGGCGACGTCGTCGTAGACGGCCGGCGGCAGCGACTCGGCGAAGGGGCGCAGGCTGAGCAGGTCGCCGTCACGGACCTGCTGCGCGGCGAGCGGCAGGCCGCTGTCGAGCACGGTGCCGTCGCGGCGGACCAGGTGGAAGCCGGTCGGGGCGCCGTCGGGCTGGGTCTGCCCGGAGAGCCGCAGCACCTCGGGGTAGACGTCGGCGAGCGGGACGTCCTCGGGCAGGGCGACGTCGATCCGGCTGTCCGGGGCGACGACGGTGACCCGGCAGAAGCCGGTGGTGGCGGAGGTGCTCATGCCCGCACCTCGCCGACGCTCCGCGCGTGCCGAGCACGACGCGCTTCCCCGGCGAGTGGCTCGCTTCGCTCGCTCACTGCGCACCCCTCGATCGCTCGACGCACTGGGCGCTCCCCCTTGTTGACGGTGCCGCTCTACCGGCGGCGGTCGTGCTGGCTGCTGGCGCGTGCCGGCCGGGCTGGAACTGACTCGATCCGGCCATGAGTTGGCGCGGCGTTACCCTACCCGCTCCGTTCCCGGCCGCCACCGCGCAGGGGCCGGTGGAGCGGTGTCCGGCGGCGTCCGGCGGGGTCGGCGGCGGCCCCGGGGGCGCCCTGGCTGATCCGCCGGAACGGGCCCCAGTAGGATCGGCCCCTGCGCAAGGCGACAGGGGGCAGGGGCCGCGCTCCTCCCCGGGTGCCTGCGGTCGGCGGAGCGGGGGCGGCGTCACACGGGGCGCCCTCACCCGTACGTATCCAGTTGCGTGAGGGCTGATGCCGAAGTGAACGATCAGACCGTTCGAAACCGCGGGGTGGGGTGCGCATGAGTGTGATCACGGTCAAGCGCCCCGCGCGGGCCTATCCCCCGGCGGTGCCGGACGAACCGGTGGAGTTGGTCACCCCGCCCGAGCTGCCCCGCTCGGGCAACGAGGACTGGGTGATGAGCATCCTGCCGATGCTCGGCATGGGCGGCTCGGCGGTGTTCTTCTTCTCGCCCGGCGCGCAGGCCCCCATGAAGATCATGGGTGGCCTGATGATCGTCTCGACGGTCGGCATGGCGCTGGCCCAGATCATGCGGGCGCGCAAGGGCGGCTCCACCGCCACCGCCGACGAGCGGCGCGACTACCTCAAGTACCTGCAGCAGATGCGCCGCCAGGTGCGCCGGACGGCGGAGCGCCAGCGCGGCGCGCAGCTGTTCCTGAACCCGGAGCCGGACCAGCTCTGGTCGATCGTCGCGGACGGCCGCCGGCTCTGGGAACGCCGCACGGGGGACGCGGACTTCGCCCAGATCCGGGTCGGCCGGGGGCCGGTCCAGCTGTCGACTCCGCTGGTGGCGCCGCAGACGGCGCCGATGGAGGAGCTGGAGCCGCTCTCCGCGGCGGCCATGCACACCTTCCTGAAGGCCCACGGCACGCTGCAGGACCTGCCGTTGGCGGTCTCGCTGCGCGCCTTCTACCACATCACGGTGTGCGGCGACCCGGACACCGTGTACGGCAACGTCCGGGCGATGATCGCCCAGTTGACGACGCTGCACTCGCCGGACGACCTGCTGGTCACGGTGGCCGCGGCGCCGGGCGCGGTGGAGGAGTGGGAGTGGACCAAGTGGCTCCCGCACAACCAGCACCGCAAGGACAGCGACGGCGCGGGCTCGCGCCGGCTGATCGCCACCGGCCTCGGTGAGCTGGAGTACCTGCTCCAGGACGAACTGGCGGGCCGCCAGCGCTTCGTGCGCGACGCGGCGCCGTCCTCGGACCAGCCGCACATCATCGTCGTCATGGACGGCGCGTCCGTCCCGCACGACTCGGTGCTGGCCGGCGCGGAGGGCGTGCACGGGGTGACCATCGTCGAGGTGGTCCCGGGCGACCTGGACGAGCCGACCGGCCACCTGATCGTCACGGTGACGCCGGACGAGCTGGTGCTGCGCTCGGCCTCCGGCGCGACGTACACCGGCACGCCGGACACCCTGTCCACCTGGCAGTCCGAGGCGCTGGCCCGGCAGCTGGCGCCGTACCGGATCTCGGCCGGCGGCGACGACGAACCGCTGCTGTCCAACCTGGACTTCACCGAGCTGATGAACTCGGGCGACCCGGGCTCGTTCGACGTGACGCGCAGCTGGCGGCCGCGGGCGCAGCACGAGAAGCTGCGGGTGCCGATCGGCGTCGGGGCCGGCGGCGAGCACGTCTACCTGGACATCAAGGAGGCGGCGCTCGAAGGCATGGGCCCGCACGGCCTCTGCGTCGGCGCGACCGGCTCCGGCAAGTCGGAGCTGCTGCGCACCCTGGTGCTGGGCCTGGCGATGACGCACTCCTCGGAGACGCTGAACTTCGTCCTCGCGGACTTCAAGGGTGGTGCGACCTTCGCCGGCATGGCGGACATGCCGCACACCTCGGCAGTGATCACCAACCTGGAGGGCGAGCTCACCCTGGTCGACCGCATGCGCGACGCGATCGAGGGCGAGATGAACCGCCGGCAGGAGCTGCTGCGCTCGGCCGGCAACTACGCCAACCTGAACGAGTACGAGCGGGCCCGCGCGGCGGGTGCGGCGCTGGACCCGCTGCCGTCGCTGGTGCTGATCATCGACGAGTTCTCCGAGCTGCTCACCGCGAAGCCGGACTTCATCGACATGTTCATCCAGATCGGCCGGATCGGCCGTTCGCTGGGTGTGCACCTGCTGCTGGCCTCGCAGCGCCTGGAGGAGGGCAAGCTGCGCGGCCTGGACACCTACCTGTCGTACCGGATCGGTCTGCGCACCTTCTCGGCGGCCGAGTCGCGGGCGGCGATCGGCGTGCCGGACGCGTACCACCTGCCGCCGGTGCCGGGTGTCGGCTACCTGAAGTTCGGCACCGACGTGATGGACCGGTTCAAGGCCGCGTACGTCTCGGGGCCCTACCGGGCGCCGGGGCAGCAGCGCTCGACCGGCGGACGGCTGGTGACGGCGCAGCCGGTGCTGTTCACCGCGGCCGAGGTGCCGGTGCTGGAGCCCCTGGTGCAGGAGGTGGAGCCGGAGATCGAGGAGCAGGACGACGCCCTGGTCGACACCGTGCTGGACGTCTTCGTGCAGCGGATGGCGGGGCAGGGCCCGGCCGCGCACCAGGTGTGGCTGCCGCCGCTGGACGAGGCGCCGAGCGTGGACCAGCTGCTGCCGCCGCTGCAGGCGACCGCGGAGCGCGGTCTGACCTCGCCGGGGTTCGGCGCGCTGGGCCGGCTCAACGTGCCGGTCGGCATCGTGGACCGGCCGCGCGAGCAGCGCCGCGACGTGCTGCACCAGGACTACTCGGGTGCGGCCGGTCACGGTCTGATCGTGGGTGGCCCGCGGTCCGGCAAGTCGACGATGGTGCGCACCACGGTGGCCGGCTTCGCGCTCACCCACACGCCGCTGGAGGCGCAGTTCTACCTGCTGGACTTCGGCGGCGGCGGCTTCCAGTCGCTGCAGGAGCTCCCGCACGTCGGCGGGGTGGCCGGCCGTCTGGACGCCGACAAGGTGCGCCGGATGATCAGCGAGGTGCACGGGGTGCTGAACCGGCGCGAGGAGCTGTTCCGGGCGACCGGGATCGACTCGATCGCGACCTACCGGGCCCGGCGGGCCAGCGGCCAGCTGCCGGACGAGCAGTTCGGCGACGTCTTCCTGATGATCGACGGCTGGAACACCTTCAAGCAGGAGTTCGAGATGCTGGAGCCGGTGATCGGGGACATCGCCCAGCGCGGTCTCGGTTACGGCGTCCACCTGATCGTCACGGCGGCCCGCTACGCGGAGGTCCGCCCGGCGCTGAAGGACCTGCTGCAGAACCGGACCGAGCTCAAGCTCGGTGACGCGATGGAGTCCGAGGTGGACCGCCGGGTGGCGCAGAACGTCCCGGCCCTGCCGGGGCGCGGCGTCACCTCCGGCAAGCTGCACTTCCTCTCCGGCCTGCCCCGGCTGGACGGCTCCTCCTCGGTGGAGGACCTGCAGGACGGGGTGGCCGCGCTGGTCGCCGCCGTCAACGCGGCCTGGACGGGCCCGCGCGCCCCGCAGGTCCGGATGCTGCCGGCGGTGCTGGACGGCCACTCGCTGCCGAAGGGCTTCGAGTACCCGGAGCGCGGTGTCGCCTTCGGTGTGGACGAGGTCGAGCTGGCGCCGGCGTTCGTCAACTTCGAGACGGACCCGCTGTTCATCGTCTTCGGCGACACCGAGTCCGGGAAGTCGGCGACGCTGCGGATGCTGATCAAGCAGATCACCGAGCGGTACACCCCGGACCAGGCCGGCATCGTGGTCGGTGACTACCGGCGCGCGCTGCTCGGTGCGGTGCCGCAGGAGTACCTGGTCGAGTACGCGGCGGCGCAGCCGGCCATGACGAGCATCGTGGAGATGCTGCGCGGGGCGTGCTCGCGCCGTCTGCCGGGCCCGGACGTGACCGCCGAGCAGCTGCGCAACCGCAGCTGGTACAGCGGCAAGGACATGTTCGTGATCGTGGACGACTACGAGCTGGTGGCGACCAGCTCGGGCAATCCGCTGGGGCCGCTGGCCGAGTTCCTGCCGTTCGCCCGGGACATCGGCCTGCGCATGATCATCGCGCGCAGCGCGGGCGGCGCCGGTCGCTCGCTCTACGAGCCGGTGATGCAGCGGATGCGGGAGCTGGGCGGCCAGGGCGTGATCCTCTCCGGCAACAAGGACGAGGGCGCGCTGCTGGGCACGGTCAAGCCGCAGCCGCTGCCGCCGGGCCGGGGCGTGTTCGTCTCGCGCCGGATCACCAGCGGGCAGATGGTGCAGACGGGCTGGCTGCCGTCGGCGTAGCAGGTGCGGCCGCCGTCGGCGGTGGTCACGGAAAGTGATCGAAGGGGTCGGGTTCCGAGGAGCCCGGCCCCTTTCGCGTCCAGGTGCTGAAACGTTACCTAGATCTTTCCGGGCCGGGGCTGCGGTTCCCGCACCCTGCGCCGGCGGTGGCGGGCGGCGGAGGGTCGCCTGGGTGAGTCGTCTCCGCGCTGGTCAAACGCCTTGGAATGGGAGCACGCAATGCTCCGTTCACCTTGGATTCAAGCTCCATGTGGCGAAGGTAACAAGTCGGACATACGTGAGAATGACCGTGCGTGATCATCGGATCGCATGTTTATGCCCTCTGCCGCAACGGATTCCGAAGCATTTCCGCCATTGACGCAATCAATACGGCCAAGGTTCCATGGCGGCCCGGGAGCGAAGGACCAGAACCCCACAGCAGCAAGCCAGCGGAGGCGATACCGCTCCCTCTCCAGGACCGCACAGAGCCGATCGGAAGCCACATGACCGACACGCTTCGCCCGCCACTCGCCGTAGCCCCCACTACGGCGGACCAGGGCGCCGCCTCCCCCCAGACGCTCAAGCGCTCGATCGGTGTCGTGGGCGGGACCCTGCTCACGCTGTCCTGCGTCACCCCGGCCTCCACGCTCTTCGTGATCGTCCCGGAACTGTTCTCCAGCATCGGCAGCGCCACCGCGCTGGCCATCGCGATCGGCTCGGTGCTCTGCATCGCGGTCGCCTTCTGCTACTCCGAGCTCGGCACCCTGATCCCCAGCGCCGGTGGCGAGTACGCGATGGTCGGCACCCTGGCCGGGCGCCTCGCCGGCTGGCTGGTCTTCGTGCTCTCGCTGATCGTGGTGCTGATCGTCCCCTCGGTGATCGCCCTCGGCACGGCCGACTACCTCGCCCCGGTGCTGCACGTCGACAAGCCGATCGCCGGCGCCGCGGTGATGCTGGCCGCCACCCTGGCCGGTCTGCTGGACCTGCGCGCCAACGCCTGGATCACCGGTGTCTTCCTGGTCCTGGAGGTCATCGCGGCCGGCGTCGTCTCGGTGCTCGGCTTCGCCCACGCCAACGGCGGCGCGCCCAGCCTGCTGCACGGGGTGGTCGCCGGCGACGACGGCGCCACCACCACGGTGAGCATCGGCGCCATCGTCGGCGCGCTCGGCATCGCACTCTTCATCACCCAGGGCTTCTCCACCGCGGTCTACCTCTCCGAGGAGCTGGAGAACCCGCGCCGCAACGTCTCGCGCACCGTGCTGTGGACCCTCGGCATCTCCGCCGCGGTCATCCTGGTCCCGGTCGTCGCGATCACCATGGGCGCCCCCGACCTGGCGACGCTGACCTCCGGCGACATCTCCGGCCTGGTCACCGCGTGGAGCAACTCCGCCGTCGGCACCTTCATCAGCCTCTGCGTCGCCCTGGCGATCATCAACGCCGGCATCGTCATGGTCATCCAGAACTCCCGGGTGCTGTTCGCCTCGGCCCGTGACAAGGCCTGGCCCGAGCCGGTCAACAAGGCCTTCTCCACCCTGGGCCGGTTCGGCTCGCCGTGGGTGGCCACGCTGGCCGTCGGCCTGCCGGGCGCCGCGCTCTGCTTCGTCAAGGGCGAGCTGCTGAGCGAGATCACCGGCGTCGCCGTCACCGGGATGTACCTGCTGGTCGCGATCGCCGCGCTGCTGTCGCGCCGCAAGCACCACAAGCACGCCGCCGCCTGGCGGATGCCGCTCTGGCCGGCCGTCCCGGTGGTCCTGATCGCCGTGCTGGTCTACATCATCACGCAGCTGGACACCGTGCCCCTGCTGTGGACCGGCGGCATCACCGCCGTCGCCACCCTCTACTGGCTGTGCTACCTGCGCCCCCGGCAGGAGACCCGCTGGGTGATCACCCTCCCCGAGGACCAGCAGGCCTGAGAACGGCCCGCCGAGACCCCCACCCCTCCCCCCACACGGCGGTGCCCCGGGCCACCCGGCCCGGGGCACCGCCGTCCCTCGTGCGGCTACTTCTTGAGCTTCCACTCCGGGGAGGTGGCGATCGCCTTCAGCTGGTCCACGGTCAGTGCCGGCGCGGTCCGGGTGGCCGGGGTGTGCTGGGTACCGCTGTTGAACGCGCTGATCACCACCCGCAGACCGTTCGGGCGCAGGGTGTCGACCGTCCACATCACCGGGTTGCCGGGCGTCTTCCTGGTCGTCACCCTGGTGCCGTCGGGGAGCTGCTCGGCGCCGGCGAAGATCGAGCCGCGCTCGGGGTCCCTGCTCCAGTCCTGCACGTTGATCTCCACCAGGGACTTGCCCTTGCCGTCGTTCACGACGAAGGCGGCGAAGCCCGCCTGGCCGCCGGTCTCCGTCTCGGTCAGCCCGGCCGGGAGCAGCTCGGCGGTGATGCTCAGGATCTCCTCCTGGCCGTACTCCTTGCCGGTGTCCCGGGGCGTGACCGGCGCGGGCACCGGGATCGCGGCGACGATCCGCTCCCAGGACCTGTCCGTGACGACCGCCTTCAGCTGCTCGGCGCTCAGCGGCGGGGTCGCCCGGGTGACCGGGGAGTCCTTCTCCGCCGCCGCGTTCCACTCGGACAGCTCGATCCGCCGGCCGTCCTTGCCCACCAGCGTGGCGTTCCACCATTTGATGTCGACCCGGCGGTCGGGGTACTCGTAGCCCTGGAACACGGTCAGCGAGCCGCCGTCCGGCAGGGTGGTGGCGGTGCAGGCGTCGTACGGGATGTACTTCTTGTCGGGGCAGGTGTTCTCCGCCCGGCCGGGGTCGCCCTCCGCCAGCCGGCCGACCGAGATGCCCACCGCGGCCTCGCCCTTGCCGTCGTCGAAGACCAGGTTCGCGGTGACGAGCGGCGCCGCGCCGGGCTTGCCGGAGGGCTCGGTGCCGTGTCCCGAGCCCTTGGTGCCGCGGCCCGCGGGCAGCAGTGCCTGGAGGGTGGCGAGCACCTCCTCGCCGGTGATCACCGGCAACGAGGCGGAGGCCGACGCCACCGGCGAGGCGGAGCCGGCAGCCGCACCGGACGCGGAACCGGACGCGGAACCGCTGCCGGCCGCGACGAGCGCGGTGCCGGCCGGGGTGGAGCCGGAGAGGTACACCGCGCCGGTGCCCACCAGGGCCAGCGCGGCCGCGCCGCCGACCACCGCGGCGGCCGAGCGGCGGCGCCAACGGCGGCGGCCGCGGTCCAGGCCGCCCGCGACCAGCGGCGCCTGCTCGGTGTGGAAGCCCTCACCGGCCCGGGTGATGGCGTAGAGAAGATCGTCTTCGAACGTGTCCTGCTCGGACATGGGTGATCACCGCTTCTTTCGATCACAGGTCGGATGACGGCGGAGTTCGTCCGCTCGACGGGCTCGGGGCCCGGTCGGCGGCGGCCGCGCGGGCTCGGGGCCGGCGGGCGGGCGGGCTCAGTGGGTGGCCAGCTCGGCGAGCGAGTCGCCGAGCAGCGCCCGCAGCCTGCCCAGGGCACGGGTGGTGCGGGTGCGGACCGCGCCGGAGGAGGCCCGCAGCACCTCGGCGGTCTCCTCGACGCTGCGGTCCTCCCAGTAGCGCAGCACCAGCACCGCCCGGTCCTTGGCCGGCAGCCGGGTGAGCGCGTCGAGCAGGGTCAGCCGCAGGGTGCTGTCCGCCTCGCGGCCCTCCGGTTCGGGCAGTTCGCCGGTGGGGCGTTCGCCGCTGGAGCGGCGGCGCTGCTGGGCGAGGAAGGTGCGCACCATCACGGTGTGGGCGTACGCGCCGGGGTTGTCGATCCGGTACCGGCCGCCTGTCCAGGCCGCGCGGCGCCACAGCACGTACATCCGGCTGAGGGCCTCCTGGACGAGGTCCTCGGCGTGGTGGGTGTCGCCGCCGGTCAGCAGGCAGGCGGAGCGGTACAGGTGACCGGTCCGACTCGACACGAGTTCCAGGAACTCCCCGTCCTTGACCCCGCGCGTGGCGCCGATCCGCCCCATCCCCCGTGCCCCCCTGCCCGCTGCCGTCGACATCTCTTGGATGCGGTGAGCGGGGCGGGATGTTACAGCCGGGCCGAAGGAACTTCCGGATCAGTCCGTGGGACGCCGGCGCTGGTCGCGGAGCACCACGCCGCCGCCGATGAGCAGCGCGACGAGCAGGGCGCCGACGCCCAGGACGTACGTCGCGGTGCGGCCGTCGCGGTCGGCCTGGGTCTCGCCGAGTCCGAGCGGCTGCGGCACGATCGGGGCGGCGGCCAGCTGGACCGGCTTGTCCGGCTTGACCTCGGAGGGCGGGTCCTCGGGCGCCTTGGTGACGGCCTTCACCGGGTCGACCACGCCCCAGCCGATGTACTCGTTCGCCTTGAGGTCGGTGCGCTGCGCGGTCTGCTCGATCCAGGCGCGCACCTGCGCCGGCTTCCACTTGGGGTGGGCACCGACCAGCAGCGCCGCCAGGCCGGCGACGTAGGGCGCGGCGAAGCTGGTGCCGTTGTCCACGCACTGACCGCCCCGGGGGACGGTGGAGAGCATGTCGACCCCGGGCGCGACGACGTCCACGAAGTCGCCGTACTGGGAGAAGGGGGCGCGCTCGTTGTTGCGGTCGGAGGCGCCGACGGCGAGCACGCTCGGGAACGCGGCGGGGAAGGTGTCGCCCTCCTTGCCGTCGTTGCCGCTGGAGGCGACCACCAGGACGCCCTTGGCCTCGGCGGCCTCGACGGCGGCCTTCAGCTCCGGGTAGCCGCCGAAGTCGGCGTTGCCGGCGCCGCGCACGTCCTGCGAGATGTTGATGACCTTGGCGCCGCCCTGGATCGCGGCGTAGATCGCCTCGACGAGGGTGTAGACGTCACCGTTGCCCTCGGCGTCGTTCTGACGGATCGACAGGATGGTGGCGCCGGGGGCGATTCCGACGAAGCCGGTCTGGTCGTAGTGGCCGGCGGCGATGATGCCCGCCACCTTGGTGCCGTGGCCGACCAGGTCGTCCTTGCCGCCGCCCTCGACCTTCTTCTTCTCCTTGTCCTTCAACAGGGAGCCGCCGTCCACCACCCGGTTGGCCAGCTGCGGGTTCTGGTCGTTCACCCCGGTGTCGATGACCGCGACGGTCACCCCGGCACCGGTGGTCTGACCGCCCTGCCAGAGCTCGTCGAGCACCATGCGCTGCAAGGACCACGGCACGGCCTGCACGTTCTGGGCGTCCTTGGCGCAGTCACCGGCGGCGGCGATGCCGGGGCCGTCCGCGCGGGCCGGGGTGGCCAGCGGACCGCCGAGCACCGCGAGCGCGGCCATCGTCGCGGCCGCCTTCCGGTACCTGACTACGGACACCCTGCCACCCCTCTTGTCGTCCACCCGTGTTGCGCGCCAGGGGCGGGTGCCCGTGAACCGGGCACCCGCCCCTTCGGCGGAGTCGATCATCCCCTGACGGGGAGCAGCTCCGTCAGCTCCAGAGCCTGGCGTTGTTGTTCTCGGTGCTGTTGTAGCTCTCGGCCGCCTTGTCCAGCGAGCCGGCGATCTGGGACAGCACCTGCTGCAGGTGGGCGGCGCGGGAGTCCCACTTCGCCTGGTGGGCCTGGTAGCCCTGCTGGGCGGCGCCCTCCCAGCTGGAGGCGATCTTGGTGACGCCGGCCTTCAGCTCCTCGAGCTGGGAGTGAATGCGGTTGGCGGTGTTGCGAACCTCGGTACCGGCGTTACGCACGGTCTCGAAGTTGACGAGAATGTGGTCGGACACGATGTCTCCTTGTCGAGGAACCGACGCGCTCCCTCACCGGGGGCCGTCGATGAATGACCTGGCAGAGAGGGGATCAGATCTTGCCGGCGCCGAACGCCGCCTGCTGGTCCGCGTCGGTCGCCGAGTACTGCTTGGTCGTGATCTCGATCGCGTCCTTGATCGCCTTCAGCGACTTGTTGAGCTCGACCGCGTCCTCGTTGAACTGACCCTGCAGGGTCTTGTAGGCCTGCGCGGCCTGACCCTGCCAACCGCCCGCAATCGAACCCACCAGGCTGTCGAGCTTGCGAATCTCGCCCTCGACCTGTCCGATGACCTCGTCCATGTGCTTGGCGAAAGCCAGCATCTCCTGAGCGGTCGTCTTGAACTGACCCATGCTCTACCGTCCCCCATGAGACAGACATTGTGTCCGGACCGCCGTTCCCGGCCGGCCCGCCGCATCACCGGTGTGATGTCCAGCAGCACTGTAGTCGGCACACGCAACTCGCCCAACACCGGGGAACCGGTAGTTACCAGACCATGACACTGGGGCCAATTCCGTTGCGGTCATGGGCAGGTCAGGCGTTCTGCTGCTGCGCCGCGGTCTTCGAGTTCAGCGCCGGGCCGAACGGCACCAGGTTCGACCACTGCTGCGGCACCGGCACCGGCTGCAGCCCCTGGTAGCCGAGCCGGGCCTGGTTCCCGCCGGCCTCCTCCTGCTGCGGCTGCCCGGCGACCGGGTCCCCGGGCTGGGCGGTCGGGGTCGGGGTCGGCACGGCGCTCGGGACCGGCTTGCCCGGCTGGGCGGTCGGCGAGGCCTGCGAGCCCTTGCCGCCGGTGCTGTTGGACGGCACCGCGTAGCGCAGCCCGGTCTCGGTGATCAGGTAGTCGATGCCGGAGCCGCCCGGACCCGCGTCCAGCGCGCGGTAGAAGAGGCCGTAACCGGGCGTCACATAGGCCGAGCCGACACCGCTGCTGTGCTTCGCCGGGAAGTCCGGTCCGGCCCAGACGCTGCGCAGCAGCGTCTTGCCGTCCTCGGCGATCCCGTCGAAGGTGCTGCAGATCACCGGCTTGGCGTCCTTCGCCGCCTGCCAGTTGTTGGCCGGCGCGCCCGTCCTGGTCGGCCAGTCGTCACCGACGTCCTTCAGCGGGGTGCTGGTGTTGAACGCGGCGTAGTCCGCCGGCATCAACTCGTCGATCCGCGGCGTCCTGTCGGCGTCCTGGTTGTACAGGCCCTGCCACGCGGGGTTCTGCCGGATCAGCTCGGCCTGCAGCTGCGTGACGACGAACAGCTGGTCCTTGCCCACGACGAAGTGGCGGTCGCCGTACCGGACCAGGCGGCCGATCTTGCGGTCCTCCGGCTTCTGCAGCGCCACCGAGGAGTTGGGGCCCTTGACGTCCGGGACCAGTCCGTCGACCTTGGGGAACTGGATCACGCTGCCGGTCACCAGGGTCTCCAGCCAGTCCTTCTTCACCGGCTGCGGCTTCGCGCTGGCCCCGAAGATCGCCGCCACCAGCTGCTTCTTGTCGCTCTCCGAGGTCTGCGTCCCCCCGATGGCGTGCTTGCGGCCCTTCGCGTCGACCAGGTAGAGGTTCAACTTGCTCTGGTCGATCGGCGGTTGCCCCGGGCCCGGCTGCGCGGCGACCTTCTGCTCGTCGATCTCCTTCACCAGCAGCGCCTGGTCGATGTCCAGCACCCGGTCCTTGGCCGCCAGGGCCTTGGCGTCGGCGCCGCCGGCCACGAACAGCGCCTGGTTCGCCGTCTCCTGCTTGTCGTCCGGGCCGGGGCTCTCGCAGACCGACCACTTCATCGGCTTGGAGGCGTTCTCCTTGGTGGGCAACTTGTCCGGCGCGTACGGGATGCCGATGGTCGGGCCGTGGTTCGGGTACTTGTCGAGCACCTCGTCGGCGACCACCACCACCTTGGCGTCCACCGGCAGCACCAGCCGCGCCGAGGACATGTTGAGGACCTGGTGCAGCCGCTTGGTCTTGCCGTCCGGATCGGTCAGCACCACGTACCGGGTGGTGCTCTTCTTGCCCTGGACGACGTTCTTGCCGCTGTCCCAACCCACCGGCGCGCTCGGCTTGAACACCCCCCAGAGCCCGAACCCGCCGACCACCAGGGCGCCCACCACGACGCTCGGCAGGATCGCCTTCACCGGCCGCGGCGCGTCCTCGTCACTGCCGCCCCCGTTGGGCAGCAGAAAGGCGCCGACCGTTCGCTTCCGGGCGAAGGTGTAGGCGTTCAGCTCGTCCCGGCGTGATGCCATGCTCGTCGTCTCCCCTGTCTGACCGACATACCCCGTGGTCCGCACCCGCCGGGCGAGAGCGGCTTCGAACCCTCTACGATGCGGCAGCAGACGGTGAGTACGGTACGGGTACGGTTCGCGAACCGGCCAACCGGGCCGCGACAACTGATTCAGAGAGGGCCACTCGGGGGATGCCAAGCCAGACCGCTCCAGGGCGCCGAAGCACCGACGAGGGCCGGGGGTCGCGCCCGTCCGGCCGGCGGGCACGGCCCGACCGGAGCCAGTCCGCCGAACCCGCGGCCGTCGGCGGCCCCGCGGCCCCCGTCGCGGTCCGCGTCCACCCCCGGCCCGGGCTGCTCGGCGGCCGGCTGAGGCTCCAGCAGCTCGTGCTGGTCGAGGTCGCGGTGGCCCTGGTGGCGGTCGGCTGGACCATCAGCAAGCCGATGGCCGGCGTCTTCGGCGCGGTCGCCCTGGTGCTGGTCGTCCTCGCGGTGATCCCGCTGCGCGGCCGCACCATCCCCGAGGCGCTGCGGGTGCGCGCCGCCCTGAAGGCCCGTCGCAAGCAGGCCCGGACGAACGTCCCGCCGGTCGGCACCGACCCGGCCATCGCCCCCGCGCTGGAGCTGGAGCCGGCCCTGCGCACCTGCACCCACGCCACCGAGACCGACTTCGGCGGCCGCCCGATGCGCCGGGAGACCGGCATGGTCGGCGACGGCACCTTCCTCAGCTCGGTGCTGCTCGTCCAGGCCAAGGACCAGCCGCTGCGCCCGGTGCGCACCGCGCTGCCGCTGCCGCTGGACGTGATCTGCTCGGCGCTGCGGGTGGACGACATCTCCCTGGAGTCGGTCCAGATCGTCCAGCACACCCAGCCGGCGCCGGCCCCGCACCTGCCCGAGCAGTCGCTGGCCGCCCGCGCCTACCAGGAGCTGCCCGACGGCACCGCCACCCCCGGCCTGCGGCTGACCTGGGTGGCGCTCAAGCTCGACCCGGAGCTGGCGGCCACCGCCGTCCGCGCCCGCGGCGGCGGCGAGGAGGGCGCCCGCAAGGCCCTGCAGCGGGTCACCGACCAGCTCGCCGGACGGCTCAACAGCGCCGGCTTCAACGCCACCGTGCTGGACGAGCGCGAACTCATCGCCGCGCTGGCCATCTCCACCTGCGCCAACCCGCTCGCCGTGGCCGGCCGCCAGGGCACCGGCAGCGGCGGCGGCAGCGGCCGCCGCACCCAGGAGAGCAACCGCTTCTGGCGGATCGACGACCGCTGGCACAGCACCTACTGGATCTCCCGGTGGCCGCAGCTCAGCCGCCCCGGCGGCGCCCCCGGCCGGATCGCCGCACCCGACCTCGTCAACCTCGTCACCGGCTCGCCCGCGCTGGCCAGCACCTTCAGCCTGACCGCCGGTCACGGCACCGGCGGCTCGGTGACGATCAGCGGCCACGTCCGGGTGACCGGACGCAGCGAGAGCGAGGTCGCCCAGGTCGGGCGGCTGGTGGAGGCCCGGGCGCAGAGCGCCGGCCTCGGCCTCGCCCGGCTCGACCTGGAGCAGGCCCCCGGCATGCTCGCCACCCTGCCCCTGGGAGGTGCTTCCTGATGGCGTACCAGACCTATCCGACCCCCGGCCCCCAGCCCGGTGCCGAGCAGGCCCGGGTCCGGCCGCGCATCCTGCCCGGCTTCGGCCTGCGCGGCCCGCGCCGCGAGAAGCACGTGCTGACCACCGAGGACCTCGGCGCGCTGTCCTTCCCGGTCGGCGACGACGGCGTCCTGATCGGCGAGGACGTGCAGAAGCAGCCCGCCGTGCTCGGCCTCTTCCGGCCCAGCGCCTACGACCTGGTCCTGGTCGGCGGCGTCTGGACGGCGCAGGTCATCGCGCTGCGGGCGGCGGCCACCGGCGCCCGGATCGCCGTCGAGACCGCGCGCGGACAGCTGTGGGGCCCGATGGCGCAGGCCGCGGGCGGCGGCCAGCCGTGCGTGACCGTCCACCAGGTCGGCCGGCTCGGCCCGCAGGGCGCCTCGGTGACCTCGCCGGTGCTCGTGGTGCGCGACCTCGGCGCCCGCCCGCCGCGCAGCCGGCTCTCCGCCGCACCCTGGCAGACCACCCTGACCCTGCTGCCGTACCTGGGCCCGAACGCGGCCCGGGTGCTGAACGCCGCCGACCTGGTCGGGGTGCAGCGGGTCTCGCCGCAGGAGGCGGAGCTGATCGGCCGGGTGCTCTCGCTCGGGCCGCAGGACATCGCCGCACTGCCCACCCTCGGGGACGACATGACGCTCTGGACCACCCGGATGCGCCGCCAGTACGTACGGACCGTCGCCGGGCAGGCCGAGCAGCAGGTGCTGGGCGGGGCACGCCGGATGGACTGACCCGGTGCGCCCCGATCGCGCCCTGGGCGAGATGAGACTCCGCCTTCAACGGGGGGTGGTGCACGGCCTAGTCTTTGATGCGGCAACGGCACCGCGACGAGCGGCGGCGAACACGAGGGAGCCCTAGGTGAGCAGCGATCGGGACGGCGTCTACGTCGGCGACAACGCGGCGGAGGACGACGACGACTGGTCCGACGCGCCCGACTACACTCCCCCGTCCTGGTACGTGCAGACGGAGTCCCCGGGGGCTCCGACGGCTCCCCCGGGCCCGGCGCCCGGGCCACCGGGTGGGGCGGGCGTTCCGGCGGCGGGCGGTGGGCAGGCCGCGCCTGCCCCGGTACCGGTGCCCGCACCCGCACCCGCCCCGGTTGTCGCGCCGGCCGCGGAAGGACCTGCGGTCGCCGTACCGGTCCCCGCGCCGGTACCGGTCCCCGTCCCCGCGCCCGCCCCGGCCCCCGAGCCGGTGGCGGCCCCGGCCGTGGTGACCGCCCCCGCCCCGGAGGCGGCGGCCCCCGCGCCCGCCACCCACGTCGAGGCGCAGCACGTCCCGTTCGCCGCGCCCACGGCCGGCGTGCCCGCGCCCGCCCCGGCTCCGGCGCCCGAACCCGCCCCGGCTCCCGAGCAGCCGCAGGCCGCGGTCGCCCAGCCGTGGCCGCCGGCGGACGTCGCCACGCACCAGCAGCCCGGCCCGGCCCAGCCCGTGCCGCCGCAGCAGCCGGCGCACCCCCAGCCGTACCCGGACCCGCAGCCGTACCCGGACCCGGCCCCGCAGCCGTACGCGCAGCCGCAGCCCTACGCCGAGCCGCCGCACGCGGGCCCTCCGCAGGCCCCCCAGCAGCCCCAGCCCTACCCGGACCCGCAGCCGTACGCCCAGCCGCAGGCGTACCCGGACCCGCAGCAGCAGGCCCCGCAGGCCCAGCCCCAGCCGTACCCGCAGCCGGTGCAGCAGCCGGCGGACCCGCAGGAGCAGCAGGCCGCCGCGTGGGCCGCCGCCCAGCAGGCCCCCGCGCCCGGCCCGCAGGCCCCGCCGGTCGACCCCCGCCAGGGCGGCTGGCCGCAGCCGACCACCTACCAGCAGCCGCCCCAGCAGCCGCAGCCCCAGCAGGCACCGCAGCCGGGCCCGGCCCAGCCGTGGCAGCAGCAGTCCGGCGTGCCGCAGGCACCCGCCGCGTTCCAGCAGGCCGCCGCCCCGCAGCAGGTCGCGCACGGCGCCCCGCTCGGCTACACGGCCGCCGTCGAGCTCTCCTCGGACCGCCTGCTGCGCAGCCAGCCGAAGCAGCAGCGCCAGCAGCCGCGCTTCCAGTTCGGCGGCAAGGCCGCCGCGGCCGAGCGCGGCCGCCGGCTGGAGATCATCCGGACCCCGGTGATGAGCTGCTACCGGATCGCGGTGATCAGCCTCAAGGGCGGTGTCGGCAAGACCACGACCACCACCGCGCTCGGCGCGACCCTGGCCAGCGAGCGCCAGGACAAGGTGATCGCGATCGACGCCAACCCGGACGCCGGCACCCTCGGGCGCCGGGTCAAGCGCCAGACCGGCGCGACCATCCGCGACCTGGTGACGGCCATCCCGCACCTGCGCAGCTACATGGACATCCGTCAGTTCACCTCGCAGGACCTGCACTCGGGCCTGGAGATCCTGGCGAACGACGTCGACCCGGCCGTCTCGACCACCTTCAACGACTCGGACTACCGCCAGGTCATCGACGTCCTGGGCCGCCAGTACCCGATCATCCTGACCGACTCCGGCACCGGCCTGCTGTACAGCGCGATGCGCGGGGTGCTGGACCTCGCCGACCAGCTGATCATCGTCTCCACCCCGAGCGTGGACGGCGCCTCCTCCGCCTCGACCACGCTGGACTGGCTCTCCGCGCACGGCTACGCCGACCTGGTGCAGCGCAGCATCACGGTGGTCTCCGGGGTCCGCGAGACCAGCAAGATGATCAAGGTCGAGGACATCGTCGCGCACTTCCAGACCCGCTGCCGCGGCGTGGTCGTGGTGCCCTTCGACGAGAGCCTGGCGGCCGGCGCCGAGGTCAACCTCGACATGATGCGGCCCAAGGTCCGCGAGGCGTACTTCGAGCTCGCCACCCTGGTCGGCGAGGACATCGTCCGCGCCCAGCAGGCCGCCGCCCAGCAGTCCGGCTGGCAGCAGCAGGCCCAGCAGGCCCCCGCGCCGTACCCGGGCCAGCCGCAGCCGTACGCGGACCCGCAGCAGCCCTACCCGCAGCAGGCGCAGCAGCAGCCGTACCCGCAGCAGGGCCAGGGCGGCTACCCGGCCGGCGGGCCCGCGCCCGGCGCGCCGTGGGCCCCGCAGCCGGGGCAGGCCCCGCCGCCCCCGCCGGGCTACGGCTACCCGCAGGCCCAGCCGGGCGCGCAGCAGCCGCCGCAGGAGTGGCCGCAGCAACCCCAGCCGCCGGCCGGCGGGTACGGCTACCCCCAGCCGCAGCCGGGCGCGCAGCCGCCCGCGCCGCCCGCCGGGTACGGCTACCCGCAGCAGCCCCAGCCGTAGCGACCCGGAAGGGCCCGCCTGCCGTCCGGCAGGCGGGCCCTTCGGCGTCGCGCGGCGGGCCCCGGTCGGGGCCGCGCGGTCCGGTCAGAGGACGTCGGTCAGCTCGCGGGCCTGCTTGACGTCGTCGGCCATCCGGTCCAGCAGCGCGTCGATCGAGTCGAACTTCTCCATCCCCCGCAGATAGGTGAGGAAGTCGACGGCGACGTGCAGCCCGTACAGGTCCAGGCCGACCCGGTCGATGGCGTACGCCTCGACGGTGCGGGCGGTGCCGTCGAAGGTCGGGTTGGTGCCGACCGAGATCGCGGCCGGCATCAGCTCGCCGTCCGCCGTCAGCCAGCCCGCGTAGACGCCGTCGGCCGGGATCGCGCTGTGCGGCACGGTCTCCACGTTGGCCGTCGGGTAGCCCAGCTCGCGGCCGCGCTGGGCGCCGCGCACCACCACACCCTCGACCCGGTGCGGGCGGCCCAGCACCTCGCCCGCGCCGGCCACGTCGCCGGCCGCGACCAGCCGCCGGGTGAGGGTCGACGAGAACGGCTCGCCGTCCCCGGCCGCCCCGCGCACCTGGAGGTCGACCACCTCGACCCCGAAGTCGGCCGCCCGGCCCAGCTCGGCCAGCAGCGCGACGTCGCCCGCCGCCCGGTGCCCGAAGCGGAAGTTCGGCCCCTCGATGACCAGCCGGGCGCGCAGCGCGTCCACCAGCACCTGCCGGACGAAGGTCTCCGGGGACTCCTGGGAGAACTCCGCGGTGAACGGCAGCACCAGGACGGCGTCCACGCCGAGCGCCTCGATCAGCTCCGCGCGGCGCGGCTGCGGGGCCAGCAGCGGCGGGTGGCTGCCCGGGCGGACGACCTCGCTCGGGTGCGGGTCGAAGGTGACCACGACCGAGCGGACGCCGAGCTCACGGGCGCGCTCGACCGCCCGGTTGATGATCAGCTGGTGTCCGCGGTGCACACCGTCGAACGAACCGATGGTGACGACGCTGCGTCCCCAGTCACCGGGGATCTCCTCCAGGCCACGCCAGCGCTGCACCCTGACCGCTCCTTGTTCCGTACGGCGCGTACCTTCTGTACGCTCAAACGCTCAAAACCCGAACCCCTATAGCGTGCCATGCGCCTGCCCCTGCTTCGGCACCGGAAGGCGGGTTGGGCGCACCACCGGGTGTCCGGGACCGGACAGCGGGGTGCGCACGGCCTCCCGCCCGGCCTCGGCGGCCGCCTCCTGCGGGTCGCGCCCGGCCGCCGCCAGCTCCCGCAGCCGGGCCAGCCGCGGGCCCGCCGGGCAGGTCGGCGACCCGTCCCCGGGCCAGCGGACCAGCAGCAGCGCGAACGCCGCCGAGCGGGCGGCGCAGCGCACCAGCAGCTCGTCCGCGCCCGGCAGTCCGGCCGCCGCGCGGGCCAGCACCGTCCGGGCCCGGGCCGGGCGTTCGGCCGCGCAGTGCTCGGCCAGCCGCTCCACGGCGGCGGCGAGCACCTCCTGGTCGTCCTCGGTGGCCAGCAGGGTGTCCAGGAGTTCGCACCGCAGGGCGTCGGCCGCGGCGTCGGCGACCGGGGCGGCCAGCACCTGGGCGAAGGGCCGCCGGACGGCGGCCGCCGGGGCCGCCAGGGCGCTGCCGAGCAGCACCCGCAGCTCCAGCCGGGCGGCCGGGCTCCCGGCGGCGCCGCGCTCCAGCCGGCGGCCCAGGTAGTCGACGGCGACCGGGCCCGCCAGCGCCGGGCGCTCCCGCAGCAGCCGGGCCGCCAGCTCGGCGCCGCGCCGGGTGGCCTGCGGCGTCCGGGCGTCGGCCAGTACCCGCAGCGTCTCGGCGACCGCCGCGCCGGGCGCGTCCAGCCGCTGCGCGAACGCGGCCAGGACGGGCTCCGGGTCGCTCTCCAGGGCCGGCGCCAGCGCCCGTGCCGTCAGGAAGCGGTCCTCGCCGTGCCGGTACGCGGCGAGGGCCGCCGGGAGGTGGACGGCCCGGGCCTGCGGGTCGCGGACCAGCAGGGCCAGCGCGGCGCCGTGCAGGCACGGCTCCTCCTCGCGGGCGAGCAGGGCCAGCGCGGCGAAGCGCAGCAACTCCGGCCCGGCACCGCGCGCGTACGGCGCGGCGCGCAGCGCGTGCACGGCGGCGGCGACGTGCCGCTCGGGCCGCCGGTCGTGGCTCCAGCGGTCCACCGCCCGGCAGAGCGCGGAGGGCTCCTCGCCCGCGAGGACGGTGAGCAGCGCGTCCGCCCGGGGGTGCGCCGCGTCGGCCAGCGCCTCCGTCAGGTCGTCCAGGGCGAGTGCGCGGTGGTGGTACAGCAGGTCGTGGGCGAGGTCGGCGACGGTGGTGCCGGGGCGGCCGGGCAGGCCGCGCGGGTCCTCGAACCAGGCGCAGAGCAGCGGGATCACCCCGGCCGGGTCGGCGCGCAGCCGTTCGGCCGTGGCGGCGAGGAACGGCTGCCCCGGCCCGTCGGCGGTGACCAGACGGCGCAGCAGCGCCAGTTCGTCCTCGGCGGGCAGCCCCAGGCCGGTCCAGAACCGCGGGCCGAACCGGCCCAGGCCCGCCGCCGGGAGCCGCTCGAACCCGCCGGCCGCGGGGGCCACCTCGGTGATCCGGCCGGCCAACTGGGCGAGCAGTGCCCGGTGTTCGGCGAGGTCGGGGCTGGCGGCCAGCCCGGCGGCGAGCAACCGGCCCGCCCACCAGCCGGGTTCGCTGCCGGGCGGGCGCAGGTCCAGCGCCCGCCAGAGCCGGTGCAGCCACGGGTCCAGGGCGGTGGCGCCCCAGGTCTCGGCCAGCCGCCGCAGCGCGGCCGCCACCGGGGCGACGCGGTGCCGGGGCACGGTGCGGACCTCCCCCGGCGGCGGGGTGTCCTCGGCCTCGCCGAGCAGCAACCGCAGCGCCGCGTCCAGGTCCAGGTGCAGGCCCTGGAGCCAGTCGGAGAACTCGCCGTGCGCGAGCCGGTAGCCGGGCCCCGCGGGGACGAACAGGCCCTCCGCCAGCACCGCCGTGGCCCAGTTGCCCACCGGGAAGAGCTCCTCGAAGGCGGCCCGGCCGAGCCCGCCCTGCTCCGCGCCGAGCATCCGCCGGGCCGCCTCGTGCACCCGGCCGGCCACCGCCGCGGCCAGCCTGCGCACCCGGCCGGGCGAGAGGCCGGCGGGCCGCCCGGCACCCCGGCGGTGGGCCCCCGGCCGCCGGGGCCGCCCGTCGGCGGCGATCCGCTGGGCCACCCGCAGGCAGCGCAGGTCCAGGTGGGCCGCGAACAGCTCGCCGCGGCCCACCGGCTCCCCGCGCAGGCCCTCCGCCCACAGCTCCCCGGCCAGCCGGACGGCCAGCGGGTGCCGGGCGTCCGCCGCGGCCGGCCAGCCGGGCGGCAGGCCGTAGCGGCGGCGCACCCGGTCCGCGGCCTCGGCCGGCAGTGGTCCGAGCCGCAGGACGGCGAGGGCCTCGGCCGGCTCCGCGCACCGGCAGCCCTCGGGCGCGGGCCGGGCCGTCGACCCGGCGTCCGGGTGGGCCGGTCGGGCGGCGGAGGCGGCCAGCCCCGCTGCCGGTAACTCGCCGCCGGACCACGCCTCCCCGGTCCGCAGCTCCCCGTTCGCCGGCTGCTCGTCCGCCGGCTGCTCGTCCGCCGGCGCGCCGGCCGCGGCGGCCGACCCGTGCAGCGGACAGCCCGCCCCCGTCGCGCCGGCGGCCCCGCCCGGGCCGCCGCCCCCGCCGGGTGCCAGCAGCTCCCGGGCCTCGTCCCCGCAGGCGGTGAGCAGCCGCGCCCCGACCGCCGTCAGCCACTCCCCGGCCGACCGCAGCCAGGCCCCGTCCAGCGGGACGGGCGCCTCCTCGGGCCCGTCCAGCACGACCAGCAGCGGTCGCCGCGCCGCCGCGCAGAGGGCGGCCACGGCGTCCGGCCCCGGCGGCGGCCGGGTGCCGAGGTCGGCCGCGGCCGCCGCCAGGGCACGCTCCACCGCCGCCGCGAGCGAGGCGTCCTCGGCCGGCAGGTCGGCGCCGCGCAGCCAGAGCGTGGGCAGCGGCCGGTCACCGCCGCCGCGCCGGACGGCGAGGGCCGCGAGTTCGGTGGTCCGGCCGGAACCGGGCGCGCCGACCAGCGCGGTGACCGTCGCCGACGGCTCGTCCCCGGCCAGGCCGTCCGGACGGTCCACCCGGTCGGCGGCCAGCGCGGCCACCCGGCCGGGGCCGGCCCCGGCCGCCGCCACCTGGGCGGCGGCCAGCCGCAGCACGCCCGCCAGGTTGAGCGCCGAACCGTACGCGGGGACGCCGGCCGCGTTGCGCGCCAGCGCCTCGGCCAGCTCCGGCGCGTCCTCCCCCGACCCGCTGCCGTTCGCCGGGGCGGCGGTCAGCGCGCTCCCCTGCTCCGGGGCCCGCAGCGCCGGTGCGGCGACCCCGACCACGGCGCCGCTGCGGGCGTCCAGCACGGGCGCCCCGGCGGGCACCAGCACCGCCCCGCCGACGACCGGGACGTCGAGCAGCAGCACCCCGCCCAGCAGGTGGAAGCGGTCCGGGCGGGCGTAGACCGCGCCGGTGGCACCGAGCACGCCGCAGCGCAGGACCACCGCCCGCCCCTCCTCGCCGCTCAGCGCGGGCAGCACCACCTCGCGCCCGGCGATCGCCCCGCCCGGCGCGGCGATCGGCAGCGGCGGCACGGGCAGGCCGCCGACGGTGTCGGTGCGCAGCAGGGCCAGGCCGTGCCCGGGCAGTGGCAGGACGCTGTCCGGGCCCAGCACCCTGGTCTGGCCGCCCGGGGTGTGCAGGACGATCCGGTCGAGGCCCGCGACGCTCTCGTGGGCGGTGAGGACGGTGCCCTGCGGGTCGGCGACGAACCCCAACCCCCGCAGTCGTCCGTCCAGGTCGCGGATCCGTAGCAGGTAGCGCCCCGGATCGCCCGCCACCCCGTCGCCGTCCAGTGCTCCCGGCATGCGTGCAGCCCTCCCCGCAGGGCCGTGCGGCCCGGAGGCGGACGCGTCGCGGCGACCTGCTCGCCGCCGGGGAGCCTGCCCGCCACCGGCCCGGCCCGACCGCACCCGCGCCGCTCACCACCGGGGTTCACCTCGCGCGCTCCCCCGTGCGGGTGAACCCCGCGCGGCCCCGCCGGGTGCGGTCGGCGTCGAGGCAGCGCGCCCCGCCGGCTCCCCGCACCGCGGCCGGGGCCCGCCGGGGGAACGCCGAGAGCCCCCTGGTGCCCCGACCAGGGCACCAGGGGGCTCGACCGGCACAAGGCCCGGCAGGTCCCGGCAGGTCTCAGCCGGTGTCGGCCGTCCTCAGCCGACGAAGACCGCGACCGGCTTCGCCTGGCCGCCCGTCTCCTCCACCAGCGCGAGGAACCGGCCGTCCGGCCCGTACACCGCGATCGGCCCGGCCACGCCCATCCCGGGCGCCTTCAGCCGGGCGCCGTGCGAGAGCAGCTTGGCCTGCTCGGCATCGAGGTCCCAGCGCGGGAAGGCGGCCGCGGCGGCCTCGCCGATCGGCAGCACCTCCAGCGGCGCGCCGGAGCCGCCGGTCACCGACTCCTCCAGCTCCTCCAGGGTCCTGGCCGACTCCACCCCGTACGGGCCGACCCTGGTGCGCCGCAGCGCGGTGAGGTGGCCGCCGACGCCGAGCCCGGCGCCGAGGTCACGGGCCAGCGCCCGGATGTAGGTGCCGGAGGAGCACTCCACCGTCACGTCCAGGTCGATCACCGGCGTGCCGTCCTCGGCGACGGCGGACCGCTGCTCGTGCACGGTGAAGGAGTGGATGGTGGTCGGCCGGGCCGCGATCTCGAAGTCCTCGCCCTCGCGCACCCGCGCGTAGGAGCGCTTGCCGTCGATCTTGATCGCGCTGACCTTGGACGGCACCTGCATGATCTCGCCGGTGAGGGCCGCGATCCCGGCGTCGATCGACTCCCGGCGCACGCCGTCGGCCGGCACGGACGCGGTGACCTCGCCCTCGCGGTCGTCGGTGACGGTGGTCTGGCCGAGCCGGACGGTCGCCTCGTACGTCTTGGCGGTGAGCATCAGGTGGCCGAGCAGCCGGGTGGCCCGCTCGACGCCGATGACCAGCACGCCGGTGGCCATCGGGTCCAGCGTGCCGGCGTGGCCGACCTTCCGCGTCCCGGCCAGCCACCGCAGTTTGGCGACCACCCCGTGCGAGGTGATGCCCTCCGGCTTGTCGACGATGACCAGGCCGTCCGGGCCGGTTCCCTTGCGCTTCATCTGTTCTTTTCTCTGGAGGCTTCTCTGGAAGTGGTCAGCTGACGGGCCGCAGCGCGCCGCGGAACCGCTCCACCACGTCGGCCACGGGCTCGCGGGTGGAGAACCCGGCCGCGAAGGTGTGCCCGCCGCCGCCGAGCTCGGTGCAGGCCGCCGCGACGTCCACCGCGCCCTTGGAGCGCGAGGAGCCGCGCAGCGTGCCGTCCGGGTCCTGCTTGAGCACCAGCGCCACCTCGGCCTCGGCCGGGCGGCGCAGGACGTCGATCAGGCCCTCGATCTCCTCGACGGTGACGCTGAACAGCGCCAGGTCCTGGTACGGCACCCAGGTCCACACCAGGCCCAGGCCGCCGGCCGCGTCCGGCTCGTAGACGGCCCGGTCGAGGGCGGCGGCGAGCACCTTGAGGTAGCCGAAGGAGGAGGTGTCCCACAGCTGCCGGGAGATCAGGTCGTGCCGGATGCCGGTGGCCAGCAGCCGCCCGGCGAGTTCGTGGGTCGCGGGCGTGGTGGCCCGGTACCTGAACGAGCCGGTGTCGGTCGCGACACCGGTGTACAGGCAGGTGGCCAGGTCCTGGTCCAGCTCGACGCCGAGCCGGCGCAGCAGCTCGTCCACCAGGACGGCGGTGGCCGGCGCGCTCGGGTCGATCAGCTGGTGGGTGCCGAAGCCGGGGTTGGAGGCGTGGTGGTCGATGACCACCAGCACCGGCGCGGCGAAGGCCTTCTCGTGCAGCAGGCCCAGCCGGCTCTCCGCGGCCACGTCGAAGCAGAGCACCAGCTCCGGGGTGCCGGGCACCTCGGAGGCGGGCACGATCAGCTCCTGGCCGGGCAGGAAGGCCAGCGACTCGGGCACGATCTGCGGGTCGTCGCCGAAGGAGACCCGGACCTCGTGGCCGAGCCCGCGCAGGGCCAGCGCGGCCGCCAGGGCCGAGCCGAGCGCGTCGCCGTCCGGGCAGATGTGGCAGATGAGGTCGATGGACCGGGCGCGCCCGATCTCCGCGACCACCTGCTGCCAGACCAGCTCGAAGCCGGGCGCCTCGGCGCGCGGCCCCGGAAGCACCGCGAGGGCGCCCTCCACCGTGCTGGTGGAGGACGCCCCCGCGACCGCTCCGGCCGTCGAACCGGCCGGCGCCGGCTCACCCGCCATGACTACTCGTCCTCGTCGTCACGCTCGGACGCGGGGACCTTGTAGGGGTCCGCGTCGCCGGCGTACGTCGCGCCCGCCGCGGTGGTGCGCACCGCGGCGTCGATGGCCCGGGCCCGGTCGAGCAGGTCGTCGATGTTCCGGGCGTTCTCCGGCAGCGCGTCCGCGACGAAGGTCAGCGTCGGGGTGAAGCGCACCCCGATCTTGCCGACCTCGGAGCGGATCACTCCCTTGGCGCTCTCCAGCGCGGCGGCCGAGGCCTCGCGCTCGGCTTCGTCACCGAAGACGGTGTAGAAGACGGTGGCCTCGCGGAGATCGCCGGTGACCCTGGTGTCGGTGATGGTCACATAGCCCAGCCGCGGGTCCTTGATCCGGCGTTGCAGGGTCTCGGCCACGACCACCTGGATGCGGTCTGCGAGCTTGCGCGCCCTAGCGGTGTCGGTCACGTTGCCTCCTCGTGCAGTGGGCCTGGTAGCTCGGGCGTACTGCCTGCCCGTCGGGGCCCACGCCCCAAAGTACCGGCCCGCGCCCAGCCTTGTGGGCGCTCTCGGTCCTGATCTGTGTGAGAACGGCGACTCGCGCCGGTCCGTTCCGCAGACCTCATTCGTCGTCGTCGTTGTGGTAGCGCCTCCTGGCGGAGAGCAGCTGAACCTCGGGGCGGCCGGCGACCAACCGCTCACAGCTGTCCAGGATCTCGGTGATGTACCCGGCTTCGCCGGAGACCACCGCCAGGCCGATCTCGGCCCTCCGGTGCAGATCCTGGTTCCCGGTCTCGGCAGCGCACACGCTGTACTTGCGCTGCAGTTCGGCCACGATGGGCCGCACGATCGAACGCTTCTCCTTGAGCGAGTGGACGTCGCCCAGCAGCAGGTCGAAGGTGAGTGTTCCCACGAACATGTATGACAGGTCTCGCCGACCTGGAGGCCTCGGGGACAGCCCTGAACCGGGCTGGTACTGCTACATCTGAACTACCCCGGACCCTACACAGCGAGACCGGGGCCGGTCGACGGGAATTCCACCCGTCGACCGGCCCCGGACACCACCCGCTTACGCGCGCGGCTTCTCGCGCATCTCGTAGGTCTCGATGATGTCCTCGACCTTGATGTCGTTGAACGACCCCAGGGTCACACCGGCCTCGAAGCCCTCGCGGACCTCGGTCGCGTCGTCCTTGAAGCGACGCAGACCCTCGATGTTGAGGCTCTCCGCCACGACCTTGCCGTCGCGGATGAGGCGGGCCTTGGCGTTGCGGCGCAGCAGGCCCTCGCGGACGATGACACCCGCGATGTTGCCGAACTTGGAGGAACGGAACACCTCGCGGATCTCCGCGGAACCGAGGCGCACCTCCTCGTACTCCGGCTTGAGCATGCCCTTGAGGGCGTTCTCGATCTCCTCGATCGCCTGGTAGATGACCGAGTAGTACCGGACGTCCACGCCTTCCTTGTCGGCCGCGGTACGCGCACGGCCTTCGGCGCGCACGTTGAAGCCGATGATGATGGCGTCCGAACCCATCGCCAGGTTGACGTCGGACTCGGTGATCGCACCCACACCGCGGTGCAGGATGCGGAGCTCGACCTCCTCGCCCACGTCCAGCTTGACGAGGGCGTCCTCGAGGGCCTCGACCGAACCGGAGACGTCACCCTTGATGATGAGGTTGAGCTGCTCGATCTCGCCTGCGGCGATGGCCTTGTCGAGGTCCTCCAGGGACACCCGGACCCGACGCTGCGCGAAGGCGGCGTTGCGGTCGCGGGCCGAGCGCTTCTCGGCGATCTGACGGGCGGTGCGGTCCTCGTCGACGACGATGAAGCTGTCGCCGGCGCGGGGCACCGAGGTCAGACCGAGCAGCAGCACCGGGCGGGACGGGCCGGCCTCGGCGAGGCTGTTGCCGTTCTCGTCCAGCATCGCGCGGACGCGGCCGTAGGCGTCGCCGACCACGATCGAGTCGCCGACGCGGAGGGTACCGCGCTGCACGAGCACGGTCGCCATGGCGCCGCGGCCCTTGTCGAGGTGGGCCTCGATGGCGATACCCTGCGCGTCCTGCTCGGGGTTGGCCCGCAGGTCCAGCGAGGCGTCCGCGGTCAGGACCACGGCCTCCAGCAGCTGGTCGATGTTGAGCCCCTGGCGCGCGGAGATGTCGACGAACATGGTGTCGCCGCCGTACTCCTCCGCCACCAGACCGAACTCGGTCAGCTGACCGCGGACCTTGGTCGGGTCGGCGCCCTCGACGTCGATCTTGTTGACGGCGACCACGATCGGCACACCCGCGGCCTTGGCGTGGTTCAACGCCTCGACCGTCTGCGGCATGACACCGTCGTTGGCCGCGACCACCAGGATCGCGATGTCGGTGGACTTGGCACCACGGGCACGCATGGCGGAGAACGCCTCGTGACCCGGGGTGTCCAGGAAGGTGATCGGGCGCTCTTCGCCGTTCACGATCGTGGCCACCTGGTAGGCACCGATGTGCTGGGTGATGCCACCGGCCTCGCCGGCCACCACGTTCGACTTGCGAATGGCGTCCAGCAGGCGGGTCTTACCGTGGTCGACGTGACCCATGACGGTGACGACCGGCGGGCGCGGGGCCAGCTGGTCCTCGTCGCCCTCGTTGGCACCGAAGTCGATGTCGAACGACTCCAGCAGCTCGCGGTCCTCGTCGTCGCGGCTGACGATCTCCAGGATGAAGCCCATCTCGCCGGCCAGCAGCTCGAGGGTCGCGTCGGAGACCGACTGCGTCGCGGTGACCATCTCACCGAGGTTGAACATGACGGAGACGAGCGCGGCCGGGTTGGCGTTGATCTTCTCCGCGAAGTCCATCAGCGAGGCGCCGCTCGACAGGCGAACGGTCTGGCCGTTGCCGCGGGGCAGCATCACACCGCCGACGGACGGGGCCTGCATGGCCTCGTACTCCTGGCGCTTCGCCCGCTTCGACTTGCGACCACGGGCCGGACGGCCACCGGGGCCACGGCCGAAGGCACCCTGCGTGCCACCACGGGCACCCGGGCCGCCGGGACGGCCGCCGAAGCCACCCGGACGCGGGCCGAAACCGCCGCCGCCACCGGGGGCACCGCCACCGGGACGCGGACCGCCGAAGCCGCCGCCACCGGCCGGACGCGAGCCCGGACCGGCCGGACGGCCCTGGAAGCCCGGACGGGCGCCACCGGCGCCACCCGGACCGCCCGGACGGGCGCCGGGGCCACCGGGGCCACGGCCGCCGGGGCCCGGACGCGGGCCCGGAGCCGGACGCTGCGGCATCATGCCGGGGTTCGGACGCGGCATGCCGGACGGGGACGGACCACCGGGGCGCGGACCGGCCGGACGGGGCATGCCGTCGGGACGCGGGGCACCACCGGGGCGCGGCGCGCCACCGGCGCCGGGGGCACCGGCGGGACGCGGACGGTCGCCACCCGGACGGGGACGGTCGCCCGCACCGGGGGCACCGGCGGGACGCGGACGGTCGCCACCCGGACGGGGACGGTCGCCCGCACCGGGGGCACCGGCGGGACGCGGACGGTCGCCACCCGG
>NZ_JBSFNM010000046.1:0-34930 GCF_053587085.1 Kitasatospora sp. NPDC003701 | reverse complement strand
ACGCGGGCGGTCACCGGCGCCGGGGGCACCGGCGGCCGGACGCGCACCGGGCGCGGCCGGACGGCGGTCGCCGGGGCGGGCCATCCCGGTCGCGCTGCCCGAGGTGAACGGGTTGTTGCCCGGACGCGGGCCGGCCGGACGCGGGCCCGGACGGGCACCACTGCCGGCGGCCGGACCGGCCGGACGCTGGGCCTGGGCGGCCGGGCGCTGGGCCTGGGTCTCCTCGGCCGGGGCCGGGGAGGAGAACTCCGCCGCCGGAGCAGCCGGAGCCGCGGGCGTGGCGGGGCGAGCCGCCGGACGCGGACCCGGGGTCGGCGCACCGGCCGGACGCGGGGCGGCCGGAGCCGCCTCGACGGGCGCGGCCGGGGCGGCGGGCGCCGCGGCGGCGGGGGTGGGACGGGGTCCCGGGGTCGCGGCAGGGCGCGGACCCGGGGTCGGGGCACCCGGCTTGGGTGCGGCCGCACCGGCGGCGGAACCACCGGCGGGCTGGGGCGCCGCGGGCTTCCGCGGGCCAGGCTTGGCAGCGCCACCAGTGGGGGCGACTCCCAGAGCGTCAGTCAACTTGCGCACGACCGGCGCCTCGATCGTCGAGGACGCCGAACGGACGAACTCACCGAGCTCGGTCAGCTTGGCCATGACGGCCTTGCTCTCCAAGCCAAGCTCCTTGGCGAGTTCGTAAACCCGGACCTTAGCCACTTCACTCCTGTCTATGAGTCCGGGGGTCTCGTCCGCCGGACTGTCGCTACTTCATGGGCGTACCCATCGCGTACTCATCGCGTACTCATCGAGTGCTCATCGCAATCTCGACCTACTTCCACTTCGCGAGGTACCTGACTGGTGGCACGGCGCGCGGCTGCCCGCGCACTGTGCTTGGTGCGGTGGTTCTCCGCCGCGTGGAGCGGCGGCCGTAACAGGGAGGTGCCCGCCGGACCGGCCTGAGGAAGCTCAGGGCGCCGGGGTGTCGCCTGCCCGCTCCTCGATGTACCCGCGGAGCCGCTCCGTGTCGAGCGCGCCCTGGAGCCGGAAGGCCCGGGGGAACGCCCGACGGCGGACCGCGAGGTCGAGGCAGGCCGGATCGGGGTGCAGGTGTGCGCCCCGGCCCGGCAGTGCGCCACGGGGATCGGGGACGCAGACGCCCTCGATCGCCGTGACACGCAACAGCTGGTGCTTGGCCGCGCGCTTGCGGCAGCCCACGCAGGTGCGTTCCGGGCGTGCTCGGACGTGCGTCCGGCCAGACGAAGGCAAGTCTACCCCTCCGAAGGGACATGGCGCCGCCCCGCCGATCCGGGTGGAACGGCGGGGGGCTGTAGAACGATGGTGCCCTCGAGCGCGACTACTCGCCCGAGGACTCCCGGCCGCCGTCGTCGGACTGCCCCTCGGTGTCCGGCCGGATGTCGATCCGCCAGCCCGTCAGGCGGGCGGCCAGGCGGGCGTTCTGGCCCTCCTTGCCGATCGCCAGCGACAACTGGTAGTCCGGCACGATCACCCGTGCGGAGCGCTGCTGCAGGTCCACGATCTCCACGCTCGTCACCCGTGCGGGGGACAGCGCCGCGGCGACCATCTCGCGCGGGTCCTCGGACCAGTCGACAATGTCGATCTTCTCGCCGTGCAGCTCGCCCATCACCGCGCGCACCCGGCTGCCCATCGGGCCGATGCAGGCGCCCTTGGCGTTCAGCCCGGAGCGGCGCGACCAGACGGCGATCTTGGTGCGGTGGCCGGCCTCGCGGGCGATCGCGGCGATCTCCACGCTGCCGTCGGCGATCTCCGGCACCTCCAGCGCGAACAGCTTCTTCACCAGGCTGGGGTGGGTGCGCGAGAGCGTCACCGACGCGCCGCGGACACCCCGGCGCACGGCCACCACGTAGCACTTGAGACGGGTGCCGTGCCGGTAGTCCTCGCCCGGGACCTGCTCCTGCGGCGGCAGGATGGCCTCCAGCTTGCCGATGTCGACCAGCACGTTCTTCGGGTCGTTGCCCTGCTGGACGACACCGGTGACGATGTCGCCCTCCTTGCCCGCGTACTCCCCGAAGGTCTGGTCGTCGGCGGCGTCGCGCAGGCGCTGCATCATCACCTGGATGCCGATGCTGGACGCGATCCGGCCGAAGCCGCTCGGGGTGTCGTCGAACTCCTTGGGCTCGACGCCCTCGTCCAGCTCGGCCGGGTCCTCGGTCGCCCAGACCGTCACGTGGCCGGACTTGCGGTCCAGCTCGACGCGGGCGCGGCGGCGCGAGCCCTCGGTGCGGTGGTACGCGGTGAGGAGGGCCGACTCGATGGACTCGACCAGCAGGTCGAAGGGGATGTTCTTCTCGTTGACCAGCGTGCGCAGGGCACTCATGTCGATGTCCACGGCTACGCCTCCTCGTCTTTCGTCACGTTCGTCATGGTGCGGTCGGTGTGCAGGTCGTCACTGCCCACCGTCGTCCCCCTCCTCGGCGCCGTCGTCCGCCGAGTCGTCGTCCACGAAGTCCGGGGCCTCGTCGAGGAGCTTGTCGTCCTTGCGGTTGAACTCCACCTGGACGCGCGCCCGGGCCACCTCGGTGTACTCCAGACGGCGCTCCTTGGGCCGGCCGCGGCCCTTCACCGGCTGCACCTCGACCAGCGCGCCGTCCTCGTCCGCCTCCAGCACCCGGGCGACGATCTCCCCGCCGTCGACCAGGTGGACGGCGGCCAGCCGGCCCTCGGCCCGGCGCCAGTGGCGGGGCTCGACCAGCGGGCGCTCCGCGCCCGGCGAGCCGACCTCCAGCACGTAGGCGCCGGCGCCCATCACATCGGACTCGTCCAGAGCCTCGCCGACGATCCGGCTGAACTCCGCGATGGCGTCCAGATCCACGCCGCCGTCGGCGTCCACGTCGATCTGCACCTGACGGCGGTTGCCCGCCTGGGTGACGACGACGTCCTCCAGGTCCAGGTCCGCCTGGGCGGCCAACGGCTCCAGCAACGCACGCAGCCGGTCGATGTGGGTGGTGCTCATCCGGGTGGACTCCTCGGCCGCGTCTGCTGTTGTCAGAGGGCGCACCGCGCCGCCCGGCGCCGGTCGGGCGCAGGCCGGGTCGCGGCAGCTCGGCCCAAAGCCTATCCGGTGAAGGCACCAACCACCGATTCCGGACCACGCGCGGACGCCCCGGCGCCACCCACTGCGAGCAAGGTCACACCGGTGGGCCACCACCCGGGGCCTGGGAATCCGGAGCCGGACACGTGAGGATTCTGTAATCATTCACGCCAACGAGGGCAGGCGGGCCGGCCGTCCTCCCGTACACGCCCCGGAGTGACGCCGATGCAGCCGCCCAGCCGACGGACCTTCCTGGCCCTCGGGCTGCTCCTCACCGCGGGTGGCGCCCTCACCGCCTGCACCGACTCCCACGACGGGGACGACGGCGGCGGCCGGGGCGAGGGCCGCCGGCCCGACCCGGACGAGCCGGTCCGCCAGCGCGCCGTCAGCGCCACCGACGCGCTGCTGGCCGGGTACGACGCCCTGCTGGCCGGGCCCGGGGCCGGGCAGGCCGGGCTGCTCCAGCCGCTGCGGGCCGAGGTGGTCCAGCACCGGGCGGCGCTCGCCGCCGGGCTCCCGGGCGCCTCGGCCCCGCCGTCCGCCCCGCCGTCCGCCGCCGGGACGGGGTCCGGCCCGGCGTCCGGCTCCGCGGCCCCGTCGGGAACGCCGGCCGCCACCGCGCCGGCCTCGACGGTCACCACCACCGCCGCGCTCGCCGCCCTGGAGCGGCAGACCGCGCAGACCCGGCTCGCCGACCTCGGCGCCGCCTCGCCGCAGCTGGCCCGGCTGCTCGCCTCGGTCTCCGCGGCCGGGGTGCTGCACGCCGTCGCCCTCGGCGACACCGCCCCGGCGGCCGCGCCGCCGCCCGGGCCGGGCGATCCGCCGAGCGGGCCCGCCACGGCGTCCTCCACGGCCTCCCCGAGCGCCTCCGGGTCCGCCTCCGGGCCGGTGTCACCGCCGGCCCCACCGGCCGCGTCCACCGGCGCCCCGGGCCCGGAGGCGCTGGCGGCGCTCCAGGGCGCGCTGGGCGCCGAGCACGCCGCGGTCTACGGGTACGGCGTGGTCGGCGCCCGGCTCCCCGACGACCAGCAGCGCACCGACGCGCGGACCGCCCTCGCCGCCCACCAGGCCCGGCGGGACGCCTGGCAGCGCCTCCTCGGCGGGGCCGGCGCCACACCGAGCGCGGCGGCCGCCGGCTACCAGCTGCCGTTCGCCGTCGGCGACGCGGCCGGCGCCGCCCGGCTGGCCGCCCACCTCGAAAGCAGGCTCACCTCGGTCTACGCCGACCTGGTCGCCGCCGTCACCGGGCCCCAGCGCGCGACCGCCGCCGACGCGCTGCGCGAGTGCGCGCTGCGCGCCCGCCGCTGGGGCGCCGCATCCACCGCGTTCCCCGGCCTGCCCGACCCCGCCACCGCGTCCCCCGCCACCACCGGGAGCGCCACCGCCACGCCCACCGGCTGACCTCCCGCCACCGCCCCGACCTGCGGGCACGCCGTCGGTACCGCTCCGCCCGACCGCTGACCTGCGGTTTCACCGCCATGACCGACAATGGACGGGTAGCACCACGGGGGAAGCGGCAACCGGAAGGCCAGCATGTCGGCAGCACCAGGGCAGATCACCGTCCCCGAGTGGCTGGCGCGAAGCGTCGGCACGTACGAGGAGGGGCGGCGCTGGCTGGCCCGGTTGCCCGCCCGGGTCGGCGCCGGGCTGGCGCGCTGGGACCTCACCCTGGAACGGGTGATCGACCCGGGCGGCAGCCTGAGCCTGGTCGCCTACGTGCACCGCGACGACCTCAGCCCCGCCGTCCTCAAGACCGGGCTGGTCACCCCGGAGACCGACCGGGAGCACGCCGCCCTCGCCGTGTGGGCCGGCCGCGGCGCCGTCCTGCTGCTCGACTCCGACCCCGCCGAGGGATCACTGCTGCTGGAGCGGCTGCACGGCGAGATCCCGCTGCGCTCGCTGGCCGAGCCGAAGGCGATGCTGGAGGCCACCAGCCTGCTCCACCGGCTCTGGGTCGAGCCGCCCGGGAACCACCGCTTCGCGACCCTCGCCGACCGGGCTGGCGCGACCGCCGCCGACCTGCGCCGTCGCGCCGAGCTGCCCGGCGCCGGCGAGGCCGCCGCACTGGTGACCGAGGCGCTGCAGACCGCCGAGGGGCTGCTCGCCTCCGGCGACGAGGCGATCCTGCTGCACGGCGACTTCCACCACGGCAACGTGCTCGCCGCCGACCGCGCGCCCTGGCTGGCGATCGACCCCCGGCCGCTGGTCGGCGAGCGCGCCTACGACCTGGCCCGGCTGGCCCTGGACCGGGCGGACACCCTGGTCGGCTCCCCGGGCGTCCCCGCCGCCGTCCGCCGCCGGCTGCACCGGCTCGCGGACGCCCTGGAGGTGGACCGGGAACGGCTGCGCGGCTGGACGCTGTTCCGCGCCACCGACCTCGGCCTGCGCGCCCTGGCCGCGGGCCGCCGGGAGGACGCCGAGCTCTACCTGGAGTTCGCCGGCGCGCTCTGAGCCGGCGCCGGCCCCAGCAGCGGCAGCTCGGCGCCCATCACCGCGTACAGGCGCTCGGTGTTGGGGAAGTGCACCGCGCGCGCGAGGTCCCGGTAGCCCAGCGCGCGGTAGAGCCGGCGGGCGGGCGTCTCGGCGTCGATCGCGGAGAGGATGGTGCGCGGCAGCCCGGACCGCGCGCAGAGGCTCCTGATCAGCGTGGAGCCGATGCCCTGCCCCTGGAAGTCGGGCAGCACGTGCAGCTCGGTGATCGCGAACACGTCGTCCAGCCAGGCCCCGTACCCGCGGGTCTCCAGGTACGGCTGGATCACGGTGCTCCACCAGTGCTCCCGGCGGTTCGGCATGCCGTACCCGAAGCCGACCAGCCGACCGCCGCTGAGCGCGCCCAGCGCGATCACCCCCGGCTGCTGGGCGTGCCGCCCGACGATGTGCAGCCGGACCAGGACCTCTTCGGGGGTCAGCCCGAACGCCACCGCCTGGACGTCGAGCGCCTGCGGAGCCCATGCCGCAAGGTCGATGGCCTCGATCGTCACCCCGGTCAGCTGATCCATGCCCCGGACGTTACTACCCGTCCGGCCCCCGCGCGGGCGTAGGTGCCAAGGAGATCAGAACAGGACGCTCATGAACGCCCCCACCTCGCGGAAGCCGACCCGGCGGTAGGCGGCGCGGGCCCGCAGGTTGTAGTCGTTCACGTAGAGCGAGACCACCGGGGCGACCTCCCGCAGGGCGATCTCCAGGACGGCGGCCATGCCCGTCTCGGAGAGGCCGCGGCCGCGGTGGGCCGGGTCGACCCAGACGCCCTGGATCTGGCAGGCGCCCTCGGTGACGGCGCCGATCTCGGCCTTGAACACCACCTGGCCGTCCTCCGCGAAGCGCGCGAACGAGCGCCCGGTGGAGATCAGTTCGGCGACCCGGGCCTGGTAGAGCAGCCCGCCGTCACCGGCCAGCGGGGAGACCCCGACCTCCTCGGTGAACATCGCCACGCAGGCCGGCATCAGCGTCTCGACCTCGCTGCGCCGCACCCGGCGCACCAGCGGATCGGGCGCGATCTCGGCGGACGGCGTGGTGGTGGCGAGCAGCGGCTGGTGGGCGCGGACCTCGCGGGCCGGGCCCCAGCTGCGCTCCAGCAGCGCCCAGAGGGCGGCGGTGGCCTCGGCCGGGCCGACGATCGACGAGCAGCGGCGGCCCTGGCGGCGGGCCCGTTCGGCGAAGGCCTGCACGGCCTGCGGACCGGCGTTGACCAGGACCAGGTTCGCGCCGGCGTAGCAGAGCGCGTCCAGCTCGCCGCGCTCGTCGTACCAGCCCCACATCTCGCCGCCGAGGCGCCAGGGGTCCAGCCCGACGGCCTCGACCCGGGTCGCGACGAAGGCGTTGGCGACCGGGTCGCGGTGGAGCACCGCCAGGGTGTCCGCGAGGTCGGGGGGCTCCAGGACGCGCGTGGTCGCCAGGGCGCGGGCGGCCTGGAACGAGCTGGGGAGCATCACACCTCGATCGAGCATCGAGACAGCACCTCACTGAGACGACTCTGGCCGCACCCTACTCCGTGGCCCCACCCGGCTACGGCCGCGGGGCCGTCCGCGCACGGACGGCCCCGCTTCCGGAAAACTACTGCCCGCCGGTCACTCCGCGGCGGTCACGGTCGGGGCACCGGACTCGACGCCCTCGGCCTGCATCTGCTCGGCCAGCTTGAGGGCCTCCTCGATCAGGGTCTCGACGATCTTCGACTCGGGCACGGTCTTGATGACCTCGCCCTTGACGAAGATCTGGCCCTTGCCGTTGCCGGAGGCGACGCCGAGGTCGGCCTCGCGGGCCTCGCCGGGACCGTTGACGACGCAGCCCATGACGGCGACGCGCAGCGGCACCTCCATGCCCTCCAGGCCGGCGGTGACCTCCTCGGCGAGCTTGTAGACGTCGACCTGGGCGCGGCCGCAGGACGGGCAGGAGACGATCTCCAGGCCGCGCTCGCGCAGGCCGAGCGACTCCAGGATCTGGTTGCCGACCTTGATCTCCTCGGCCGGCGGGGCCGACAGCGAGACCCGGATGGTGTCGCCGATGCCCTCGGCGAGCAGCGCGCCGAAGGCGACCGCGGACTTGATGGTGCCCTGGAAGGCGGGGCCGGCCTCGGTGACGCCGAGGTGCAGCGGGTAGTCGCAGGCGGCGGCGAGCTGGCGGTAGGCGTTGATCATCACGACCGGGTCGTTGTGCTTGACCGAGATCTTGATGTCGCGGAAGTCGTGCTCCTCGAAGAGCGAGCACTCCCAGAGCGCGGACTCGACCAGCGCCTCGGGGGTGGCCCGGCCGTACTTCTCCAGCAGGCGCTTGTCGAGCGAGCCGGCGTTGACGCCGATCCGGATCGGGATGCCGGCGCCCTTGGCCGCCTTGGCGATCTCGCCGACCTTGTCGTCGAAAGCCTTGATGTTGCCCGGGTTGACGCGGACCGCGGCGCAGCCGGCGTCGATCGCGGCGAACACGTACTTCGGCTGGAAGTGGATGTCCGCGATGACCGGGATCTTCGACTTCTTGGCGATGATCGGCAGGGCGTCGGCGTCGTCCTGGGACGGAACGGCGACCCGCACGATCTGGCAGCCCGAGGCGGTGAGCTCGGCGATCTGCTGCAGCGTGGCGTTGATGTCCGAGGTCACCGTGGTGGTCATCGACTGCACGGAGACGGGGGCATCGCCGCCGACCGGCACACTGCCGACCATGATCTGCCGGGAGACACGGCGCTTGGCGAGCGGCTTGAGCGGCAGGGACGGAATACCGAGCGAGATCGCGGTCATGTGCGCAGGGTTCCCCGGGGTTGAGGTGTGGTCGGTCCGGCCGTTCGACGGCCTGGGCCGGGCGCGCCGATGAAACGCGCGCCCGGCCACCAACGGTACGGCACGGTGGTGGGCCCGGGCACACCAGCCGTACCCGGCGACTAGCTGATCTTGACCGGGTTGACCAGGTCGGCGACCAGAACCAGCAGGGTGAATCCGATGAAGACGCTGGCCACGACGTAGGCCAACGGCATGAGCCGGGCGACGTCGAACGGCCCCGGATCGGGCCGCTTGAACAGCTGTGCGAACCGGCGGCGGACCGATTCCCAGAGGGCGCCGGCGATGTGACCGCCGTCCAGCGGGAGCAGCGGCAGCATGTTGAACAGGAAGAGCGACAGGTTGATGCCGGCCAGCAGGTTCACGAAGTACGCGATCCGCTGGGTGCCCGGGATGTCGAGCGAGAAGACCTCGCCGCTGACCCGGGCGGCGCCGACCATGCCGATCGGCGAGTCGACGTCGCGCGGGGCGCCGTCCACCACCGAGTTCCACAGGCCCGGGACCTTGCCCGGCAGGGCCACCAGCGACTTCACACCGCTCTCGGCCATGTCGTACATCCGGTCGAGGGATTGCCCCACACCGAGCCGGACGACACCGCTGGTCGGGGTGAAGCCGAGGAACCCGGCCTGCACCGTCTCGCCCTTGACGGGCATCCCGTTGCCGTCGTACTTCTGGACGTCGTTGACGGCGATGGTCGGGTTGAGGGTGAGCTGCTGCCCGTCGCGCTCGACCACGATCGGCACGGTCTTCCCGGCCGACCGACGGATGTCCGCCTGGAGCTGGTCGTAGTCGCCGATCCGGTCGCCGTCGAAGGAGACCACCCGGTCGCCGGGCCGCAGTCCGGCCTGGGCGGCGGGGGTCTTCGGCGCGTCGGCCGGGCAGCTGTCGGTCGGCTGGCCGGCCTTGACCACGCACTGCGCGACGGTGCCGATGGTCGGCACCGTCATCGAGACGCCGAAGCCCATCATCACGGTCAGGAAGAGCCCGAACGCCAGGATCAGGTTCATGAACGGGCCGGCGAACATGACGATGACGCGCTTCCACGGCTTGCGCTTGTAGAAGAGCCGGCTCTCGTCACCCTCCTGGAGCTCCTCGTAGGAGGCCTCCCGGGCGTCCTCGATCATGGTCCGCCAGGGCGAGCTGCTGCGCTTGGTGATCCGCCCGTCCGCACCGGGCGGGAACATCCCGATCATCCGGATGTACCCGCCCAGCGGGATCGCCTTGATGCCGTACTCGGTCTCGCCCTTGCGGCGGGACCAGACGGTCGGGCCGAAGCCGACCATGTACTGCGGCACCCTGATGCCGAACAGCTTGGCCGTGGAGAGGTGGCCGAGCTCGTGCCAGGCGATCGAGATGAGCAGCCCGACCGCGAAGACCAGGATGCCGACCACCGTCAAAACCGTTGCCACCGCTGGCCCTCCGTCATTGCGCTCCGCTCGTCGTCTTGTCGTACCGCGGCCGGAGCCGTCAGCCCGCCGCCAGCTCGCGGGCCCGGGCCCGGGCCCAGTCCTCCGCGTGCAGGACGTCCTCGACGGTCAGGGAAGTTCCCGCCGCGCCGCGCCCGCTGTCGTACTGTCCGTGCTCGGCCACGACCTTGGCAACAGTGTCCACGATTCCCGTGAAGGCGAGGCGGCCCTTCAGGAAGGCCTCCACGCACTCCTCGTTCGCCGCGTTGAACACCGCCGGGACCGTCCCGCCCAGCGAGCCCACCTCGCGGGCCAGCTCCACCGCCGGGAAGGCCTCGTTGTCCAGCGGGAAGAACTCCCAGGTGGCGGCCTTCGTCCAGTCGCAGGCGGGGGCCGCGTCCGGAACCCGGTCCGGCCAGCCCAGACCCAGCGCGATCGGCATCCGCATGTCCGGCGGGCTGGCCTGCGCCAGCGTGGAACCGTCCGTGAACTCCACCATCGAGTGCACCACCGACTGCGGATGGACCACGACCTCGATCCGGTCGAAGGGCACGTCGTACAGCAGGTGCGCCTCGATCACCTCCAGGCCCTTGTTGACCAGGGTGGCCGAGTTGATCGTCACCACCGGGCCCATCGCCCAGGTCGGGTGCGCCAGCGCGTCCTGCGTGGTCACCCCGGCCAGCTGCTCGCGCGTACGGCTGCGGAACGGGCCGCCGCTCGCGGTGACCACCAGCTTGCGGACCTCGGACCGGGTGCCGCCGGCCAGCGCCTGGAACAGCGCGGCGTGCTCGGAGTCCACCGGCACGATCTGCCCGGGCTTCGCCACCGCCTTCACCAGCGGGCCGCCGACGATCAGCGACTCCTTGTTCGCCAGCACCAGCACCCGGCCCGCCCGCAGCGCCGCCAGCGTCGGACGCAGGCCGATCGACCCGGTGATGCCGTTCAGCACCGAGTGGCACTCCGTCGCGGCCAGCTCGGTGGCCGCGTCGGGGCCCGTCAGCACGGCGGGCAGCGGACGGCCGGCGGCCTTCGCGGCCAGCGCCTCGCGCAGCGCGGGCTCCGCCGCCGGATCGGCCACCGCCACGGTGTGCACGCCCAGCTCCAGGGCCTGCTCGGCCAGCAGGTCCACCCGGCCACCGGCCGCCGACAGGGCGACCACACGGAACCGGTCCGGATTGCGGCGCACCACGTCGATGGCCTGGGTGCCGATCGAACCGGTCGAGCCGAGGATCACCAACTCCCGGGGAGCGGAAGGGTCCTTCACCACGGGGGTGAAGCGCAGCTGCGGGTGGGCGAGCGAAGTCATGGTGCCCATTGTGTCCTGCCCGGCGGGATCCGCAGGACTCCCCTCCTGTGCAGGACGCCCGTCTGCGCCGGCCCCCGGCTCCGCAGGACTTCCCCGGCTCCGCCGGACCCCGCTCCTGCGCAGACCCCGCTCCTGCGCGGGATTCCTCCTCCGCAGGACGCCGCCGGACGCCCGGGCTACCGTCGGAGCCATGCGTACCGTCATCGCCGGAGGCCACGGACAGATCGCGCTCAAGCTGGAACGGCTGCTCGCCGAGCGCGGCGACCGCCCCGCCGGCCTCATCCGCCGCCCCGAACAGGCCGAGGACCTGGTGGCCGCCGGAGCCGAGCCGCTGCCGCTCGACCTGGAGAACGCCACCGCCCCCGAACTCGCCACGCTGCTCACCGGCGCCGACGCCGTGGTCTTCGCCGCCGGCGCCGGCCCGGGCAGCGGCGCCGCCCGCAAGAACACCGTCGACCGCGACGCCGCCGTCCTGCTCGCCGACGCCGCCGAACTCGCCGGTGTACGGCGCTACCTGATCATCTCCTCGATGGGGGCCGACGCCCACGCCACCTACCCGGCCGACCCGGTCTTCGAGACCTACCTGCGGGCCAAGGGCGCCGCCGACGACGCCGTCCGCGCCCGCACCGCGCTGGACTGGACGGTGCTGCGCCCCGGCCGGCTCACCGACGGCCCCGGCACCGGTCTGGTCCGGCTCGCCCCCTCGGTCGAACGCGGCGCGGTGGACCGGGCCGACGTGGCCGCCGTCCTGGCCGAGCTGCTGCACGAACCGGGCACCGCCGGGCAGACCCTGGAGCTGGTCGCCGGCAACGCCACGGTGGCGGAGGCCGTCGCGGCCGCGGCCGGCCGCGCCTGAACCTCCCCCGGACACGCCGAGGGGCCCGGCACCGCCGCAGTGCGGTGGTGCCGGGCCCCTCGGACCGCCGGGATCAGAGGTCGAGGCCGGTGAGGACCAGGACCTTCTCCACGGTGTAGTCGTCCATCGCGTACTTGACGCCCTCGCGGCCGACGCCGGAGTCCTTGACGCCGCCGTACGGCATCTGGTCGGCGCGGTAGGACGGCGCGTCGCCGATGATCACACCGCCGACCTCCAGCTCCCGGTGGGCGCGGAAGGCGGTCTGCACGTCGTGGGTGAAGACGCCGGCCTGCAGGCCGAAGGCGGAGTCGTTGACCGCGGCGAAGGCCTCGTCGGTGCCGTCGACCCTGTGCAGCGACAGCACCGGGCCGAACACCTCGGCCTTGGCCAGGATCGCGTCGGCGGGCAGCTCGGCGAGCACGGTCGGGGCGTAGGTCGCACCCTCACGGGTACCGCCGGTGAGCACCTTGGCGCCCTTGGCGACGGCGTCGTCCACCCAGGACTCCACCCGCTTCGCGGCGTTCTCGTCGACCAGCGGGCCGACATCGGTGGCGTCGTCGTTGGGGTCACCGGTGACCTGGGCCTCGACCTTGGCCACGACCTTCTCCACCAGCGCGTCGTAGACCGACGCGTCGGCGATCACGCGCTGCACCGAGATGCAGGACTGGCCGCCCTGGTAGTTGGCGAACATCGCGATCCGGGTGGCGGCCCAGTCGAGGTCGGCCTCGGAGGACCAGTCGGCGAGCACCACGGCCGCGGCGTTGCCGCCGAGCTCCAGGGTGGTGTGCTTGCGCGGCACCGAGTCCATGATCTGGTAGCCGACCTTGTCCGAACCGGTGAAGGAGATCACCGGCAGGCGCGGGTCCTGCACCAGGGCGGGCATCCGGTCGTTCGGCACCGGCAGGACGCTCCAGGAGCCGGCCGGCAGGTCCGTCTCGGCCAGGATCTCGCCCAGCACCATCGCGGAGAGCGGGGTGGCCGGAGCCGGCTTGAGGATGATCGGAGCGCCGACCGCGATCGCCGGGGCGACCTTGTGGGCGACCAGGTTCAGCGGGAAGTTGAACGGGGCGATGCCCAGCACCACGCCGCGCGGGAACCGGCGCACCACCGCGAAACGGCCCACGCCGCCCGGGTCGGTGTCCAGCCGCATGGTCTCGCCGTTGGTGCGGCGCGCCTCCTCGGCGGCCCAGCGGAAGACGGAGACGGCACGGCCGACCTCGCCGCGCGCCCACTTGATCGGCTTGCCGTTCTCGGCGGTGATCAGCTGGGCGATCTCCTCGGTGCGCTCGGCCAGGCGCTTGGCCACGTGGTCCAGCGCGGCGGACCGCACGTGCGCGGGGGTCGCGGCGAACACCGGCAGCGCGGCCACGGCGGCGTCCAGCGCCTCCTCGACCTGGGCCTCGGTGGGGACGCCGACCTTGCCGACCAGGCGGCCGTCCCAGCTGTTGTGCACCTCGAAGTCGGCGTCGCCGCTCGCCCGGCGGCCGGCCAGCCAGAAATCGTACGTGGTGGTCACCGTGGTACCGGCCCTCTCCTCGTCGTCCTCACGGCCCCACGGACGTGGAACCAGAATCGAGGGTAGGGGCGGCGGCGCGCCGACCGGGTTGGCCACGAAGTAGCGTTCGCCACCGCTGCCACTCCATCCCGTCCAGCGGACGGGTCGGTACGCCGGGCCGTTCGCCGGGCCGCTGGTGTGACCCGGGTGCCCCCGCGGGCTTTACTCCTCGCCGGAGCGGAGGGCCAGCCAGAGCTCCATCCGGACATCGGTGTCGTCCAGCGAGCGGCCGAGCAGCTCCTCGACCCGCCGCATCCGGTAGCGCAGGGTGTGCCGGTGCACGCCCAGATCGGCGGCGGCCGCGTCCCACTGGCCGTGTCTGGAGAGCCACGCGCGCAGCGACGCCACCAGGTCGCCGCGGGCGGTGCGGTCGTGGTCCCGCAGCGGGCGGAGCAGCCCCTCCGCGAACGCCGTCACGGCGTCCTCGCCCAGCAGCGGCAGCAGCGAGCCGGCGCCCACCTCCTCGTGGTCCACCGAACGGCGGCCGCCGCGCAGCGCCACCGCGAGCGCCCGCTCGGCCTGCGCGTTCGCGGTGCCCGCCTCCTCCAGCGCGGCCGGCGCCGAGACCCCCAGCGACAGGCCCTCGTGCTCCTCCACCGCACCCAGGCAGGCCCGGTGCACCGCGCCGTTGTCCAGTGCCAGCACCATCAGCCGGGGCCCGTGCGCGCCGCCCTCCTCGCGCGCCACCAGCAGCTTCTCCCCCACCCGGGCGCCGGCCTGCTCGGCCCGGTCGCCCAGCTCGCCCAGCGCCTCCGCGGCGTCCACGCCCTGGCCGGCACCGGCCACCATGACCCGGACCGTCCCCTCCGGCAGGCCGCCGAAGAGCCCGGCCGCCACCTGCCGCGCGGTCGCCACCTCGCCCGCCAGCACCATCCGCAGCAGTGCCGCGCCCATCCGCTCCTCGGCCTGGCGCAGCTCGCGCGAGCGCTCCAGGGTGAGGGTCAGCAGCGCCACCGCCGCGTTCAGCACGTACCGCTCGGTCGGAGTGATCCGGTCCTCGGTCCCGACCGCGAGGAACCCGCGGGCCCGGCGGTCCGCCCCCAGCGACTGGACCACCACGTAGTCCTCGTCCGCGGTGTCTATCCCCGGCGACCGCCCCTGCAGCGCGGCGCTCGACGGCGCCGGGCGCCGGCGCAGCCGGTCCACCTCGGCCGCCAGCCGGCCGGCCCGGCGCGCCGCCCAGTCCGGGGCCACCACCGAGAGCGCGCCCGAACCGTCGTACAGCGCCGCCCAACCACCCAGCCGGGCCGCCAGCCGGCGCACCACGGCCGTGGTGCCGTCCTTGCCGAGCGCCGCCCGGGTCAGCTCCTCCTGCGCCTCGAAGCTGGTGGTGACCGCCTCGTACTGCTCGGCGGCCAGCGCCGCCGAAACGACCTTGCTGATCGCGATGAACGGCGTCGGCTCCGGCACCCGCAGCAGCGGCAGCCCGCGCTGGGCGGCCGCCTCCACCAGCGGCTGCGGCACCTCGGTGTGCGACAGGCCGACCCCGAGGCCCAGCCCCACCACGCCCGCGTCGGCCAACCGGTGCACGTACGCCTGCAGCCGGGCGGCGGTGCGGCCCAGCTTGATTCCGGTGGTGAGCAGCAGCTCACCACCCTCGAGGAACGGCGTCGGGTCGTCCAGCTCACTGGTGTGCACCCAGCGGACCGGCCGCTCCAGGTGGTCCGCACCGGCGAGGACCGTCAGATGGAGCGAGGTGTTGCGGACGACGGAGGCGAGTGTGGGAGGCATGGCACCTTCGGGGGACGACCTGACCGCGCCGTTGCGGCCGGGCGAGGAGAGGGCTGGGGAATCTGGTGGGGGTCTCTCCTCTCATTATGGACGCTCCGGACAACCGGCACTGCCGAATCCACCTCGGAGGCGAGCTTCAGCCCCGCAGATCGACCAGCAACGGCGGCACCTGCTCGCCCGAGACCGCCGTCAGCGAGACCACCGCGTGCCCCGCCGGCAGCGCGTGCGCCAGATCCGACGGCGACCAGCGCAGCCGCTCCACGTCCCGGGTGGTGACCGACTCGGTCTGCGCCGTCGTCCCCGACAGCGCCTTGCGCCCCAACCGCCCGGCCCGGCGGACCAGACCGCCCGAGGTGTCCGGCGCGTGCGTCACCGCCGTCTCCCGGACCAGATGCGTGCCCCAGGCCTCGGAGAACAGCCGCCCGTCCCAGGGCGCGATCCCCGGGAACACCATCCGGCAGCCGACCGCCCCGAACAGCGGCGCCCGCAGCGCCTCGGGCAGGTCGACCAGGGTCCGCAGCAGCAGCACGGCGCCGGCGTTGGCCGCCCGCAGCCGCTGCAAGCCGCGGACGATGTGCGCGTCCAGCGCCGCCGAGGCGTCGTCGACCACCAGGCCGGCGAACAGCGAGCGGTCCTCCCGGGCCGCCGCGGCCTGCACGAACTGGCCCACCACCAGCCGCGACAGCATCCGCGCCGCCTCCGGGTGGCTGCGCTCGGGCAACTTCACCCGGACCCGCAGCGGGTGGTCCAGCACCCGCATCGCGAACGGCGGGCGGCCGGTGCCGTCCGTCGCGAACGCCCCCTCGAAGGCCGGCCGGTCCAACAGCGCCAACCGGTCCGCCAGCAGCGCCCCCGGGTCGTCCGCCCGGCCGCGCTGGCGCTCCCGCTGCTCCAGGTCCCGCTCGTACGCGCCCAGCCGGCCCGCCGCCCGGAGCGCCTTCACCAGGGCCTCCAGCGCCTCCGGCTCGCCGCCGAGCAGCGCCCGCAGCTCACGCACCGCCGGGTAGCGGCCGAACCCGGCCCGGAACGGGCCGACCACCTGCTGCAGCGCCGTCCGGGCGGTCTCGGCGCGGGCCGTCAGCTCGTCCGGCAGCAGGGCCTCGGCCAGCCGGGCCGCCGCCTCGTCCGGGTCCTGCACCGCGCCGTAGAGGTCCAGCCCGTACGCCGACCCCTGGTCCCCGGGCGCGATCACCACGTCGTACCAGGCGTCCGGCCCGAGCTCCGCGTCCGCCGCGCCGATCACCACCGCGCACGCCGTGCCGGCCAGCGCCTGGAGGCAGAGCGCCTCGGCCACCGGCCGGGCCAGCCGCGCCGTCTTCCCGGTGCCCGCCGGGCCGACCGCCAGCAGCGAGGTGCCCAGCAGCGACGGGTCCAGCGCGAAACCGGCCGCCCGGTGCGTCAACGGGTTCTTCGGCACGTCCTGCGCGGTGCCCAGCCGCACCTGGCTCAGCAGCAGGTCGTGCTGCTCGTCCCGCCCGGCCAGCTCGCGCGCCTCGGAGGGGTGGGCGAACGCCGCCGCGCCCCGGGCGGCCACCTGCTCGACGAAGGCCGGCACGAACACCGGGTCGGCCTGGGCCGACTCCCACGCCCGCTGGATCCGCACGTAGTCGACGTCCCCGGTGGGCTCGCCGTCCAGCCGGGCCGCCGCCGCGGCCGCCCCGCCGAGCCGCAGCGCCGCCCACGGGTCACGCGTCCGCTCGGCCTGCGCCGCGGTGCCCTCCTCGGCGGGCTCCTCGGTGGTCACCGTGCGCGCCATCAGCGGCGCCACGTACCGCCGCCACACCTCGGGCCAGCGGCCCATCCGGCCGAAGACCTTGATCACGACGGCGAGCATGAGGACGTTGAGGGTCAGGATGACCGACACGGCCACGAAGGCCGACCGGGTCGGCAGCACACCGATCAGTGTCGTCGCGTACTTGGCCAGTTCGACCCCGTACACATACGCCAGCCACCCCACCACCGCGTTCAGGCCCGCCCGCAGGAGGAGGGGCCAGGTCGGGACCTTGGCGTCCTCCGCCCGGTCGGGGTCGACCTCGACGTAGCCCTGCCGGTAGACGCCCGGGGCGGCCTCGGGGCGGGGGGCGGCGACCCAGGTGGGAAGATCGAAGGGCGGGGGTGCCGCAGGCCGGCGGGGGCGTTGGTGCGGCATGGGTGTCGCAGGTGCGGCGGTGGTCCGCTCGCCGTGGCCCCGTGCCCCGTCCAGTCCCATGTACGGCCCCGCTCCCTCGCCCGCCCGGCCCGACCGCCGTCGGTCCCGCCATACCCATGCCGCCGCACCGGCGACACGCCCGCGCTCAATGTAGTGGAGCGAGGGCTGCCGGTAGTCGCACTCCCTGCGCTGGCCGCCTCGGACAAGTCGGACGGCCCAGTGCTACCGAGTGGCGCATGCCCGGCCGGGGAGGGCCGCCGTAGCCTGCGAAGCACCGAGCCGAGAAGTCTGGAGAAACCCATGAGCGCCGCAACGCCGCTCCCGCAGGAGCGCCGCCTGGTCACCGCGATCCCCGGTCCGAAGTCGCAGGAGCTGCAGGCCCGCAAGCTGGGTGCGGTGGCGGCCGGCGTCGGCACCACCCTGCCGGTGTACGTGTCCCGTGCCAACGGCGGCGTGCTGGAGGACGTGGACGGCAACTCGCTGATCGACTTCGGCTCCGGCATCGCCGTGACCAACGTCGGCAACAGCGCCGCGGCCGTGGTGGCCAAGGCGACCGAGCAGCTGGCCGCCTTCACCCACACCTGCTTCATGGTCACCCCGTACGAGGGTTACGTGGCCGTGGCCGAGCAGCTGAACGAGCTGACCCCGGGCGACCACGACAAGCGCACCGCGCTGTTCAACTCGGGTGCCGAGGCGGTCGAGAACGCGGTGAAGATCGCCCGCGCCTACACCAAGCGCACCGCCGTCGTGGTGTTCGACCACGGCTACCACGGCCGCACCAACCTCACCATGGGCCTGACGGCGAAGAACATGCCGTACAAGCAGGGCTTCGGTCCGTTCGCCCCGGACATCCACCGCGTGCCGGTGGCCTACCCGTACCGCTGGCTGACCGGTGCGGAGAACTGCGCCGCCGAGGCCGCCGCCCAGGCGATCGACATCATCAACAAGCAGATCGGCGCCGAGAACGTCGCCGCGATCATCATCGAGCCGATCCAGGGCGAGGGCGGCTTCATCGAGCCGGCCAAGGGCTTCCTGCCGGCGATCGTGGAGTACGCGAAGGCCAACGGCATCGTCTTCGTGGCGGACGAGATCCAGACCGGCTTCTGCCGCACCGGCCAGTGGTTCGCCTGTGACGACGAGGGCGTCGTCCCGGACCTGATCACCACCGCGAAGGGCATCGCCGGCGGTCTGCCGCTGGCCGCGGTGACCGGTCGCGCCGAGATCATGGACGCCGCGCACGCCGGTGGCCTGGGCGGCACCTACGGCGGCAACCCGGTGGCCTGCGCCGCCGCGCTGGGCGCCATCGAGACCATGAAGGAGCAGGACCTCAACGGCAAGGCGCAGCGGATCGGCGAGATCATGCTGGGTCGCCTGAGCGCCCTGCAGGAGAAGTTCGCCGACAACGACTCGGTGCGCATCGGCGAGGTCCGCGGCCGCGGCGCCATGATCGCCGTGGAGCTGGTGAAGCCGGGCGGCAAGGAGCCGAACGCGGAGGCCACCGCGGCCATCGCCAAGGCGTGCCACGCCGAGGGCCTGGTGGTCCTGACCGCCGGCACCTACGGCAACGTGCTGCGCTTCCTGCCGCCGCTGGTCATCCCGGAGCACCTGCTGAACGAGGGCCTGGACATCCTGGAGAACGCCTTCGCCACCGTCTGAGCCCGCGGCGCCCGACCGGGCCCGCACACCCGTGACCGGGTGACTCCGACCCGCCGGAGGGATTCCGGACAGCACTGAACGGCCCGTGGGGACTCCTCGTCCCCGCGGGCCGTTCGGTCTGTACGGGCGGGTTCGTCCTGGTGTGCGGGGCCGGACCGGGCGCCGCCCGCGGGGCGGTGAAGATGCTGTGCGGAATCGCTGAAGCTCCTCAGTGCGGCTCGGCCGTTGACGTAGTGTCATGACAGATGGACAGCGAGCCCCAGCCATTGGCGGATCCGTCCGCGGCACCGCCCCCATCGGCGGCCCCGCGGTTCGCCCGCGAGGACAACCAGGCCACCCCGGAAGGGGCGGCGCACACCGAAGGCCGATCGACCGACCGTCCGACCCATACCCCCCGGGGCGCGCGGAACGGCGATCATCAGAGCCGCCCCGGAGCTCTCCCCCCTGCTCCGGGGCGGCCACTTCGCGTTCCGGGCCGACTGACGGGCCGGGCGGGGTCGGTGGCCGTGCCGGTGCTGCCGGCCACCGCGCTGGTGCTGATCTCCTGGCAGGTGGCCGTCGACGGACCGCTGCTCGGCCTGGACCGCTGGACCCGGCACGCCGTCCGTGAAACCCGGCACGAGCTGCACAGCACCCTGCTCAACCATCTCGGCGCGGCCCTGTCGGACCTCGGCGGCTCCGTCCCGGCGATCCCGGTGCTGCTGGCCGCCGGGGCGCTGGCGGCCTGGCGGTCCCGCCGGGCCGGCCTGCCACGACCCTGGCTGCCGGCGGTGGTGGCGGTGCTGACGGCCGGGCTGATCCCGCTGCTGGTCGTCCCGGCGAAGGCCTGGTTCGCCCGGCCGGGGCCGTTCGGGGCGCCCCTGGCGCCGGGCCAGTGGGGCTGGTACCCGTCCGGCCACACCGCGACCGCGACCCTCTCCTACGGGGTGGCCGCGCTCCTGCTGGCCCGCACCGTCGGTGCCCGCGCCCGGCGCCGGCTGCACGCGGCCGCCGCCCTGCTCGCGACCGGTGTCGGCCTCGGGCTGGTGTGGAGCGACTACCACTGGCTGTTGGACGTGGTGGCCAGCTGGTGCCTCGGCGGGCTGGTGCTCCTGGCGCTCGCCCGCCTCCCGGTGTCCCGGAAGGACGACGGCTCCTAGGCCCCGCCCGGCCGGTCCGGCGGGCGCGCGACGCCGGAGCGGGCTAGCCCTCGGCGGGCTCGTCGTTGCGCTGGACGAGGCCGGGCTCGCCGCTGTCGCGCTGCCAGGCGACGACCAGTTCGTCGCGGGCGCCGAAGCGGACGAGGTGGCGGCCGACCACGTCCTCCAGGCCCGGCAGGTTCTCGGTCTCGCCCTCGACGGCGAGCAGCAGGGCGTCGGGCGTGGCCTCCAGCGTGGCGGTGCCCCGGCCGAAGGTGAGGGTGCCGCGGCCGGTCTCCTCCGACCAGTCGGTCTCGATCTTGCGCCCCATGTGGGCGGCGAGCTGCTTGGCGTAGCGGGCGGACCGGTCGGTCGCAACGCGGGCTTCGGAACGGGGCACGGGCCCTCCAGAGATCGGGAGAGGGAACTTAGGGTGCCCTCACTTGAGACTAAGCTAACCCAGATAGTGAGTCAGACTCAACAACTTTTCGGGGCCGCGCCCGGCGGCCGGTCATGCCCTGCTCCCGCCCCCGGACCGGCCGATACCCTTGGTCGAACATCTGCCGAGGAGAGCCCGCCATGACCACCACGCCGACCGACGACGCGGCGAGCTCCTCCACCGGCCCCGGCACCACCCGGGACAGCGCCGCCCACGACAGCGCCACCCCGGACGGCACCGCCGTCCAGGACACCGCCGCCGAGCTCGCCGACGCGATGACCAGGGCGATCAAGCGGATCCGGCGCCGCACCAGCGAGCGGCTGGAGCCCTACGGCATCACTCCCGGCCAGGGCCGCGCCCTGCGCACCCTCGCCCACGCGCCCGGCTGCGAGCTGCCCGACCGGGCGATGCGCCTGGGCGACCTGGCGGAGCGGCTGCACATCGCCCCCCGCTCGGCCACCACGGTGGTGGACGCGTTGGAGGAGGCGGGCCTGGTCGAGCGCACCCCGGACCCGGCCGACCGGCGCGCCGTACGGATCGTGCTGACCGCGGCCGGCCGGTCCGCGGTGGAGCGGATCGGACAGGTCCGCCACGAGGTGGCGCAGGAGTACTTCGGCCCGATCAACCCGGCCGACCAGGACGTCCTGCTGCGAGCGCTGCGCTCCGCCGAGACCGCGTACGCGGCCACCACGCCGCCGCGCCGGACAGCGCCCCCGGGCGCAGCGCGGTGACTCCGATCCCGACGATCACCAGCAGCGCGGCGCAGCCGGCCACCGGGCCGACCCGCTCACCGAGCAGCAGCCAGGCCGAGGACATCCCGAACACCGGCACCAGCAGGGAGTAGGGCGCGACCGCGGTGGCGTCGTAGGTGCGCAGCAGGAAGCTCCAGGCGACGAAGCCGAACAGGGTGGAGACCAGTCCGACGTACCCGATCGCCCCCAGGCCGGCCGGGGTGAGCTCGCGCAGCGCCCGCAGGTCGGCGTCCGGGCCCTCGACCAGCAGCGAGAGCGCGAGCAGCGGCAGCGGGGGGACGGCGCTGACCCAGACCATCCAGCGCAGGGCGTCCGGCGGAGCGGCCCTGCGGGTCAGCACGTTGGACAGCCCCCAGGCGACGGCGGCGAGGACGACCAGGGCGAAGGCCCCGACCGGGCCGTCGAGGCCGCGGTCGACGGCGCTCAGTGCGATGCCGCCGAGGGCGATCCCGAGGCCGGCCAGGCGCTGCGGGCCGGGCCGTTCGCGTAGCAGGACCGCGGCGAACAGCGCGGTGAAGACCGCCTGGCCCTGGAGGACCAGCGAGGAGAGCCCGGCCGGCATCCCGGCGTGCATGCCGAGGAAGAGCAGTCCGAACTTGACCACCCCGAGCACCAGGCCGACCGCGAGGATCCACCGCCAGGCGACTCGGGGCGGGCCGACGAAGAAGATCGCCGGGACGGCGACCACCGCGAAGCGCAGGGCGCAGAAGAGCAGCGGCGGGAAGTTCTCCAGGCCGACGTGGATCAGGACGAAGTTGAGGCCCCAGACGGCGGCGACCAGGACGGCCAGGGCGATGTGACGCGGCCTCATGCTGCCGCCGGAGGCGGCCGGTGTTGCGGTCATGGGTCGAGGATGGCCGCCACCGACCGTGTAGCACCAGCGATGATTTCTGAAGTGCAGGCTTTAGCATTGCTGCATGATGGATCTGGGGCGCCTGCGGGCGCTGCACGCGGTGGCCGTGCACGGTTCGGTCGGCGGGGCGGCGGCCTCGCTCGGGTACACCCCGTCGGCGGTCTCGCAGCAGATCGCCAAGCTGGAGCGCGAGACCCGGACGGTACTGCTGGAGCGTCAGGGCCGGGGCGTGGTGCTGACCGACGCCGCACGCGAGCTGGCCGGCACCGCGCAGGCGGTGCTGGGGCTGGTGGAGCAGGCCGAGGTACGGCTGGAGGAGCAGCGCGGCCAGGCGGTCGGGCGGCTTCTGGTGGCCGCCTTCGCCACCGGTGCGCGCGGGCTGATGCCGGGCGCCCTCGCCGACCTGCGCGAGCGCTGCCCCGACCTGGACGTCCGGCTGCTGGAGAGCGACCCGTACCCGGCGGCCGAGCTGGTGGCCCGGGGCGAGGTGGACCTGGCGCTGGTCCAGGACTGGCCGACGGTGCCGCTGCCGGTGCAGGACGGCCTGGCCCGACTGGACTTCGGCCCGGATCCGGTGGACCTGCTGCTGCCCGCCGCGCACCCGTTGGCCGGGGCGGCCGCGGTCCCGGTGGCGCGGCTCTGCGGGCAGCGCTGGATCAGCGTGCCGCCGGGCAACATCTGCCACGACTGGCTGGTCCGCACGCTGCGCGAGGCCGGCGAGGAGCCCGACGTGCGCTATCAGGTCGGCGAGTTCGAGACCCAGATCGCGCTGATCGCGGCGGGGCTGGGGATCGGTCTGGTGCCGCGGCTCGGCCGGGGCGCGCTGCCGCCGGAGGTGGTCGCCCGCCCGGTCGTGCCGGAACCCACCCGGCGGGTGTTCGCGCTCTGGCGCGCCCAGGCCTCCCGGCGCCCGGCGATCACCGAGGCGCTGGCCGCGATGCAGGCCCGCTGGGCGGCTCTCAGCGGGCAATCAGGATGAGCGGGCCGACCGGCTGACCTGCTCTGCGGCTGACCGGTCAGCCGGCGAACCCGATCACCAGCCACATGAAGCCCACCCCGAGGATGGTGCAGAGCAGGGTGGCCCGCGAGGGGTGCGGGCTGTGCGCCTCGGGGAGGATGTCGGAGGTCGCCAGGTAGAGCAGGAACCCGGCGAAGAACCCGAGGTAGAGACCGAGCAACTGCTCGGGGATGGTGAACAGCAGGGTGATCGCGGCGCCGGTCACCGGTGCCAGCGCGTCGGCCGCCAGCAGGGTCAGCGCCCGTCGGCGGTCGTTCCCGTACAGCCGGGTGATCGTGTAGGTGTTGAAGCCGTCGGCGAAGTCGTGTGCCACGACGGCGACCGCGACCACCGTCCCGACCGTGGTGCCCGCCTGGAAGGCCGCGCCGATCGCGAAGCCGTCCATCACGCTGTGGCCGACCAGGGCCAGGGCGGCGGTCAGGCCGATCCCCGGTGCCGGTGTCCCGTCGGCGGTCGGCCGGTGGGTGTGCGCATGGGTGTGGGCGTGCTGCTGGCCGTGGGTGTGCGCCGCGTACTCGCCCTCGTGGCCGCGGTGGATGGCGACCGCCCGCTCGACGACGTGGATCGCCAGGAACCCGGCCGCGAACATCAGCAGCGCCTGCGGCACGCCGTGGATCTCCTCGGGGGCCTGGTGCAGTGCCTCCGGCAGCAGATCGAAGGCCACCACCCCGAGCATCAGCCCGGCGGCGAACCCGAGCACCAGATGGCGGCGGTCGCCGGTGCGCTGGGCGACGTAGCCACCGATCAGCGTCATCAGGAACGCTCCGGCGGCGACCAGGATCGCGGTCACCGCACCTCCCCCGTACCGGACACCGTGCCCATCTCTCCCGCCTCCCCCGCGTCCCGGGCATGCCGGGCGTCCCCGGGGCCAACCACCGGCCGGAGCCGGAGGGCCCGCGTCGGGCTCCGCCGTCCGGCCGGGCCCGGTCACCCCCGCGCCCGCGCCCCCAGCCTCGCCCGCTGCCCGGGGCGCCGCCCGCCGGGCGGGCCGGGAGGGTGAGCCGCAGGCCCGCCGGGCAGAGCCTGCCCACCTGCCTGCGCCCGCCTGTCCGGGTCACGAGTCGGCGAGCGCCCCGGCGGCAGCGCCCCGGCTCAGTGCCCGGAGGCGAGCGGCAGCCCGAGGTGGGTGCGGGCGAGCTCGCGCACGCCGTCGCCGTCCACCAGATGGATGTGCTGATGGCCGTCCCCGCCGGTGAGGTCGAGCGCCTCGTCGGTGAACCGGCCGGTGGTCAGTCGCAGACCGCGCTCGGCGGACTCCTCGCGGACGGCCTCCGCCAGCGTCCTGATCTCCTCCTCGCCCACCGACCCGGCGCCGCGGGAGGCCCAGACCACCCAGCGTCCGGGCAGCGCGCTCCCCGCCGCCCCCTCCCCGGTGGCGACCAGGCCCGCCGGACCGCGCAGCCGCACGCTCCACTGTTCCAGCCCGCCGCGGGTGAGCAGCTCGCGGACCAGCTGGGCGAACTCGTTGGCCGAGAGGTCCGGTGCGGACGGCACGGTGGCGCCCGCCAGGGCGGCCGGTTCGACGCCCGCCCGGGCGTAGGGGTCGGGGGTCACGGCGGCGCCGAGCTGGCGCAGCCGGACCAGTGCCTCGTCCTGTTCGGCGTCCGCGTAGACGCCCTCGCCGTCGTGGTCCTCGTAGGGGGCGGCCGCCGGCAGCAGCCTGGTCCGGGCGAGGGCGTCGCGGTCGGCGTCCACGCTCACCAGGCAGAGCGGCTCCGCCCCGTCGGTCTCACGCAGCCAGCCGTTCAGCACGACGCCGGCCAGTATCTCGTCGGTGTCGACGGCGTCGGCGGCCTGCAGCGCGCGCAGCGCCAGCCGGGCGACCAGCCGCAGGTAGTCGGTGGCCCGGTCGGCGGGCGGGCGCGGCACCGGGAGGATCTCGCCGTCCGGGGCGAGCCGGTAGCCGCTCAGCGAGGGCACCAGGTCGAGGGCCGGCAGGTCGAGGTCGAGCACGGCGGTGCGGGTGAGCGGCCGGAAGACGGCCCGGCAGGGCGCGGGCAGGTCCTGGGTGGCCGTCTCGGCCGCGGCCAGCGCCCGCTCCAGGAGGGACTCGACGGCGGCCGGCTCGGCCAGCCGGTACGCCCGCCGGCACTCCTCCAGGGTCTCGTTGTACTCGCGGACCGCGCGCGCCCTGGCCTGCTCGGCCTGCTCGTGGGCCCGCCGCGACTCGTCCTCGGCCGGGCGGCCGGCCTCGGCGTGCCGGGTGCGCCACTCCCGAAGGGCGCGCTGGTGGGTGAGCCGTGCCTGGGCCAGCTCGCGCTGGAAGCCGGAGTCCAGCAGTCGCCTGGTCGGTGGCTCGTCGGGGCCGGCGCCGACCGGCCCGGCGGGCGCGTAGTCCTCCCAACGCGGTTCGGCGTCGGCGGCGTCGCCACCGCCCGGGCCGCCGGCCGGGTACGGCCTGGGCTCGTAGTGGCGGAGCTGGCTCTCGAAGTCCATCGCCGAGACGGGCAGCGCGGCCCGCCGCAGCAGGTCGGCCAGCCGGTCGTGCTCGGCCCGGACGGTGACCGTGCGGTGGTGGGTCAGCGCGGCGGCCCGGGCGTGCGCGGCGACCGACTCGTCCCCGCCGTCCCCGCCGTCCTCACCGCCCGGCCGGCCGGCCGCCGGACCCGTACGGTCCGACGAGCCCGGTGACCCGTCGGGCCCGTACGGTCCGTCGGGGCCGAACGATCCCTCGGGGCCGGAGGATCCGTCCGGGCCGGTGACCCCGAGGTCGCGGAAGACCGAGGCCAGGAAGCCGGGTTGGGGGGCCATGACAGTGCCCTCGGGCTGGCCGTCTGCTGAGTACTGCATCGGTCGTCGTTCCCCCATGCTCGTCCGGCGCCTGCCCGGGGCGGCCGGCGAGCCCGCGGACCGCCCCTGCCGGACATTGTCCACCGAACGGGTGCACCGGTCAGCCAAGCCTCTCAGTTGGTCCGGGTGTTGGTCAGGTGCAGGCCGATGTAGCCGACATAGATCCGGCCACTGCCGGAACAGTCGTCGAGGTAGTGCAGCCGGGGAGCCGTGCGCCCGCCGCCGATCCGCAGGTGTGCGCCCATGAACGCCCGCCGGGAGACGTCCACGCACTCCGGCACCGGCAGCATCCGCTCGCGTTTCCACTTGGTGTGGCTGAAGACCGTCCGCGACTCCCCGCGCACCGCCTTGCGGGGCGGGAAGCGGTGGCAGCCGGCCGGGGTGTGCTCGCACCACTGCTTGAAGTCACCGCCCGCCTCGCCGCGCACCGCGGCCTCGGCGTACTCCTGAAGGGCCGTCAGGCCGTCCCAGGTGAGCCGGGCCCAACCGGCCCCGGTGCACCGCAGGTCGTCCAGGGCGAGCGCGCTCTTCTGGTCCCCGGTGAAGGTGAGCAGCGGGAACTCGCCCAACCTGGCCATCAGTTCGGTGAAGCTGTCCGGCGCCACCGGAAGGCCCGGTGTGCCCGGGCGGCCGACGGCTCCGGGTGCGACGGGGCGCCGGCCGCCCGCACTCCCGGGGCTGACGCAGTGCCGGCCGGCCAGCCCCCGGGCCTGAACGCCGCGGCGCAGTCCGGCGGCCGACCCGCCGGACGGCTCGTCGACCGGCAGCGGCAGCCGGCGGCCCCGGCGCTCCCGGCGCAGGCTGTGCCGCACCCGCTCCAGCTCGTCGGCCCTGGCCTGCTGCTCGGCGTGGTCTTGCAGCTCCTCGTGGGCGAGCGCCGCCAGGGCGCCGGCGTCGTCCGGGCCGGTGCCCGCGCGGACCGCGGGCGCGGGCACCCGCAGGACCGGGACGGCGGCCAAGGGCGGGGGCAGCGGCTGCTCGGCGGCGAGCCGGCGCGGTTCGCGGGCCAGCAGACCGGCCGCCCGGCGGAGGTCCTCCTCGATCCGGTGGCGGGCCAGCACCGGGTGCCGGGCACCGTCCTGCCGGGAGGCCGGATCGACCTCGGGCAGATAGGTGCGCACCGCACCGCCGTACACGGTGTGGTACTCCAGCGCGACGTTGAACTCGGTGCGGGCACCCGGATCCAGCACGTAGACGGTGGCGAGGCCGGGCAGTTGCCGGCAGAGCGGACGGACGACGTCCTCCACCCAGGCGTCGAGGGGGTGGTTGACCGGGACGCTGGCCACCACGGTGGGCAGCCGGCGCTCCGGGTCGCAGAGTTCGTCGATGAGGCCGTCGACGTCGGCGGCGGTCAGCACCCGTGGCGCCGCCTGGACGGCGGCCGGGCCGTCGGCGGCGTCGAGCAGTGGCAGCAGGCTGCTCGCGAGTTCGGGCACCGGCACCCGGCACGGCGTCCGCACCCCGCTGCCGGTGGTGTGCGTCTCGGCCTCCAACCGGACCCAGGTGCGGCCCTCGGCCCCGGTCGCCATGGTCAGGGTCAGCTGGTGGGTGCCGTGCGGGGCCGGGGTGCGCAGCCGGCGCCGGTCGTAGCGACCGGCGCCGGTGCCCCCGCGCAGCGGACCGCCGTCGCGGTCGAGCAGGACCCGGCCGCCCAGGCGCAGGCGCTCGGCAGGGATCTCGGCGGCCTCGGCGGCGACGGGCCGGTGGGCGACCGGTGGTGGCTCCTCGCAGCCCTCGTGCTTCAGCCAGGCGGCGAGGCGCTGGTCGGCCAGGGCCACCGCGTCGGCGTGCGGGAGCGCGGTGGTGACGGTCATCCGATAGGGCGTCGCAGGGCCCCTGGGGCCGGGCAGACCGGCACGGGCGGGCGACGAAGAGCGGTCCGAGGTCATGCGCATACCTCCGTGGTGCGGTGGTGGGGTCTGTCGTCCTCCATCGATGGGGGTGTGTTCGTCCGGTTCTGCCGGATCCTTGCCCAGGAAACGCCACTACCCGGAGCGGAAGTTCCAACTCCGGGCCACGTCAATACGTTCGAGTGAATCTGCTCAAGCCGCCCGCCGAGCCGGGCCGGCATCTGCTGCGGCCGGGCTCAGCCCTCGGCGGCCCCGGCGCCGCTGCGGCTCCACTCCGGCTCGGCGACCGGCACCGCCAGCGGGCAGCCCTCCGGGACGTCGTAGCCGGCGATCAGCACCACGGGGACGGTCCCGTGGTTGCGGCCGACGTGGACGTGGACCGGCCCCGCCTCCTCGACCAGCGACTCGCCCGCGCGGCTGACCTCGACCCGGCCGTCGTGCAGGGTCCGGGTCAGCGTCCCGGAGAGCACCACCACGTCGACCCGGCCCGGGTGGTAGTGCCAGCCGGTACTGGCGCCCGGGGGCAGGGTGACGGTCTGGACGACGGGCATCTCGACTCGGCCTCCTGGTCGACGATCCGCCCAGGCTAGGCAGGTGCGGCAGGGCCGGAAACCGGCCGACCCGATCTGTCCGAAAGTCTGTCCGGAACCCTCGGCCCGGCCCGGCGGCCCGACGGCACCGCGCGCCCGCGCCCCGTCGCCGGGGCGCCCGCCCGGACCGGTGGCGCGGGTGTCGCGGTCGGACCGGTGGCGCGGGTGCCGCGCTCAGACCGGTACCTCGACATACGTGCGGCCCGCCGCCACCGCCACCGCGGTACCGCCGGTCGCCTCCGCCAACCAGGTGTGGAACTCCGCCACCTCGGGCTCCGGCACCCCGACCTCGATCCGCACCCCGGCCGCCTCGTACGCCAGGTCGCTCACCGTGTACCCGGCCGCCCGCAGGTCGTTCTCGACCCGACCGGCCCGGGTGTGGTCCGCCGCGACCGCGAGCAGCGCCACCGGTCGCCGCTCCAGCAGGCCGACCGCGTCCACCGCCTCCGACACCGCGTTCCCGTAGGCGCGGACCAGGCCGCCGGCACCGAGCTTGATCCCACCGAAGTACCTGGTCACCACGGCCACCGTGTCGGTCAGCCCGCGCCGGCGCAGCACCTCCAGCATCGGCACGCCGGCCGTGCCGCCGGGCTCCCCGTCGTCGCTGGACCGCTCGCGCCGCTGTTCGTCGCCGACCACGAAGGCGGTGCAGTTGTGCCGCGCGTCCCAGTACTGCTTGCGGATGCCCGCGATGAACGCCTGCGCCTCGTCCTCGTCGGTGACCCGGGCGAGGTGGCAGATGAAGCGGGACTTCTTGATCTCGATCTCGTGGCTGCCCGCGTGCCGGATGGTCAGGTACTGCCTCGGGGTCGGCTCCGGCGTGGCGGACATGGTGCGGCGGTTCTCCCGGGAGACGGCGAAGGCTGGCGGCACCACCCCGATGTGGTTCGGGGTGGTGCCGCCAGCCTAGTTGCCCGCCGGAGCGGTCGGCGGCCGGTCAGTGGCCGACCGGGAGCCGACCGTCGGCCGACCGGGAGCCGGTCAGCGGCCGGCCAGCGCGTCCAGCCGGGCGCGGTCCAGGCCGGTGAGCGAGACGACCTCGGCGAGGTCGACCGCACCGCAGTCCAGCCCGCGCAGCACGTAGCCGCTGAGCGCCCGGGCGGTCGCGGGCTCGTCCATCACGTCGCCGCCGGCCTTGGCGACGTACGCCGCCAGCCGGGCGGCAGCGGCCACCAGGCCCTCGCGGTAGAAGGAGTAGACGGCGACGTAGCGGGTCGGCAGGTGCGCCGGGTGCATGTCCCAGCCCTGGTAGTACGCGCGGGCCAGCGAGCGGCGGACCAGGTCGTGGTGGAGCTTCCAGGCGGCGTGCACCTGCTCGGTGGACCCGGTCGGGATGACGTTGGTGGAGCCGTCGGAGAGCCGGACGCCGGTACCGGCGGCGGCCACCTGCATCACCGCCTTCGCGTGGTCGGCGGCCGGGTGGTCCATGCTCTGGTAGGCGGCGCTGACCCCGCAGGAGGCGCTGTAGTCGAAGGTCCCGTAGTGCAGACCGGTGGCCCGCCCCTCGGCCGCCTCGATCATCCGGGCGACGGTGGCCCGGCCGTCGGGACCGAGGATGGCCTGGGTGGTCTCGATCTGGATCTCGAAGCCGATCCGGCCGGCCGGCAGCCCGGCCGAGCGCTCGAAGTCCGCCAGCAGCCGGACCAGCGCGGTGACCTGCTCGGCGTAGGTCACCTTGGGCAGCGTCAGCACCAGCCCCTCGGGCAGGCCTCCGGTGGCCAGCAGGGTGGTCAGGAACAGCTCCAGGGTGCGGATGCCGCGGTCGCGGACGGCCGCCTCCATGCACTTGATCCGGATGCCGATGTACGGCGGGGCGCTGCCGTCCGCCACCGCGGCCGCGATCAGCTCGGCGGTCCGGACGGCGGCCGCGTCCTCCTCGGCGTCGGGGCGGGGGCCGTAGCCGTCCTCGAAGTCGATCCGGAGGTCCTCGATCGGCTCCCGCTCCAGCTTGGCGCGGACCCGGGCGTGCACGTCGGCGAGCAGCGCGTCGTCCGCCACCGCGAGTGCTCCGGCCAGGGCGGCCGGGGTGCCGGCGTGGGTGTCGAAGGCCTCCAGTGCCCGGCGGCCCCAGTCGCGGACGGTGTCGGCGTCGAAGACGTCGGCCGGGACGTACACGGTGTGCACCGGCTGCCGGCTGCCGGAGTCACCCGGGTAGCGGCGGGCCAGGTCGGCGTCGACCGGGGCGAGGAGAGCGTCCACGGCGGCACGGGCCGCCTCGGAGAACGAAGCTCCGCCCGCCGGCCCGGTACCGTCCACCTCGACCTGCGACATCCGTACTCCTCCGTGCCGAACCAGCGCTTCAACAGTTTGTTGAGGCGAAGGTAGCCCCGCCGGGGTCGGGCGTCAATGGCCGACCGAGCGGTGGACGGGCAGGAGCACGGCTCCCGGGCGGGGTCGGCGGGTCAGTCCCTCCCGGCGGCGGCGTAGCGGTCGCGCAGCTCGGGGAAGAGCTCGGCGACGTCCTTGGGGTGCACCGAGCCGTCCGGCCGGGTACCGGCCACGCCGTACTCCTTGGTCAGCCAGTCCGCGAGGCGCTGCGGGTCGGGCTGGTGGTCGAAGGTGTCGATGTAGCTGACCAGTGCCGCGTAGCAGAGCTCGGGGTCGAGCCGCGACGGCGCCGGACGCGGAGCGGAGTCGTCCTCGCGGCCGGGGGCCCGCGCGGCGTCCGCCTCCGGGGCGAAGCCCTCCTCCCGCGGGTACTCGGCGGCATCGGCGTACTCGGCGTCCTGGGCGTAACCGGGCTCCGGCGGGAAGTCCGCGTACCCGGCGCCGTCCGGACCTGCCTGCGGACCGCCCTGGGGTACGGCCTGCACGGTGGCAGGGGCCGCCGCCACCGGGCCGGACCGGGGGGCGGGCTCGGGAGCGGACGGCCGCGGCGGCTTGAACCAGGGCGAGGCCTGACCCGGCACCCGGCCGCCCGGGGAGCCGTCCCCCTGGGGTCCCGTGGTCCGCACCGGACGCTCGGTCCAGACGTTCAGTTCCTCCCGGGGCTGCGGCGGAGCCTGCTCCTCCACCCCGGCCGGCTCCTGCGAGGCCCGCAGCCGCACCGCCGCGAGCTTGGCGAGCATCGGCGCGGCCACCTCGGCGGGCACCGGCGCCACGGCGGGCGCGGCCGCCTCGGGCCGGGGCTGCTCGGACTGGGGCTGGACAGGCTCGGGCTGTACAGGCTGGGGCTGCTCGGGCTGCCGGGACTGCTCGGGCTGCTGCTGTTGCTTCGGCAGGCGGCCTCCACCGGCGGCGGCCGACGGGATCGCGGCAGCCGGCGGCCGGCCCTCGCGCAGCTCCTTGGTCTCGCGGGACTCCTCGTCCAGCCGGTCCAGCAGCGCCGGGTCCAGCGGCACCCCGTACTTGGCCAGCTTCAACGGCAGCAGCGCCTGGATCGGCGCCGAGCGGCGCCAGCCGCGCCCGTAGCGGAAGCGCAGCTGCGCCCGGTAGACCAGCCGGTTCTGCTCCAGCCGGACGACCTCGTCGTAGGAGCGCAGCTCCCAGAGCTTCATCCGCCGCCAGAGCCGGAAGGTCGGTACCGGGGACAGCAGCCAGCGCATCAGCCGGACGGACTCCATGTGCCGGTCGGCCGTGATCGCGGCGATCCGGCCGACGGCGTGCCGGGAGGCCTCGACGACGACCACGAAGAGCACCGGGATGACCGCGTGCATGCCCATTCCGAGCGGGTCGCCCCAGGAGGCCGCCGCGTTGAACGCGATGGTGGCGACGGTCAGCAGCCAGGCCGTCTGCCGCAGCAGCGGGAAGGGTATGCGAAGCCAGGTCAGCACGAGGTCCAGCGCGAGCAGGACGACGATGCCCGCGTCGACACCGATCGGGAAGGCGTAGGAGAAGGCGCCGAAACCCTTCTCGGAGGCCAGCTCCCGCACCGCGTTGTACGAACCCGCGAAGCCGATGCCCGAGATCAGGCAGGCCCCGGCGGCGACCAGGCCGAGCAGGCTCCGGTGGGCCTTGGTGAGAGGAGGGCGTGCCATAACGTCTATCAACCCCTGGGTGTCGGCTGCGGCCGTGCGCTGCCTCGGCGACCGGCTCCCACCGGTCGGGGAGCCGGACGGCTGAGCAGCCTCCGGGCTCGGCCCACCGGAGTTTACTCGCACGGTTGTTTCAGCGTTCTCGCAGCCCAGGGTGTCACTGCCGCCGGCGTCCGCCGGGTGCAGACCCGGTGTCGACCGGGTGCCCATCGGGTGCCGGGCGACCGGGCGGTGTGTCAGGCCGTCCGCTCCGACGTCCCGTTGAGATAGGCGAGCACGGCCTGCACCCGGCGGTTGGCGTCGTCGGCGGGGGCGAGACCGAGCTTGGTGAAGATGTTGGCGATGTGCTTCGCCACCGCACCGTCGCTCACCACCAGCCGGGCCGCGATCGCCGAGTTGGAACAGCCCTCGGCCATCAGCTCCAGCACCTCCCGCTCGCGCGGCGAGAGGCGCTGGAGCGCTCCCGGACGGCGGGAGGTGCTCTGCATCAGCTTCGCGATCACGTCCGGGTCCATCGCCGTACCGCCGGCCGCCACCCGGCGGACCGCGTCGATGAACTGGTCGGCGTTGAACACCCGGTCCTTCAACAGGTAGCCGACGCCACCGGTGCCGTCCGCCAGCAGCTCCCGCGCGTACAGCTGCTGCACGTGCTGCGAGAGGACCAGTACCGGCAGGCCCGGGATCTCCCGGCGCGCGTGGAGCGCGGCCTGCAGGCCCTCGTCGGTGAGCGTCGGCGGCAGCCGGACATCGACCACGGCCACGTCCGGACGGTGCGTCAGCAGCGCGTCCAGCAGTTCCGGGCCGGTCTCGACCGCCGCCGCGATGGTGAAGCCATGGGCTTCCAGCAGCCGGATCAGGCCTTCGCGAAGGAGGTAGAGATCCTCGGCGAGGACAACTCGCACGGCAGCTCCAGGGTGATGGTGGTCGGACCGCCCGACGTGCTGTCGATGGCGAGGACACCGTCGAAGGTACCCAATCGCCGCTCGATCCCGCGCAGGCCGGTGCCCCGGGTGGGATCCGCCACGCCGACACCGTCGTCCGTCACCGTGACCCGCAGGGTGCCGGCCCGGTACAGGATGTCCACCCAGACCTGCTCCGCGCCCGAGTGCTTGGCCGCGTTGGCCATCAGCTCGCAGATGCTGAAGTAGACGGCCGCCTCCACCGGCGCCGACGGGCGGTCCGGCAGGCTCACGCACACCTCGGTCGGCAGCGCGCTGTCCAGCGCCAACGCCCGTACCGCGTCGCCCAGTCCACGCTCGGCGAGGACCGGCGGGTGAATGCCGCGGACGAGGTCGCGCAGTTCCTGGAGCGCCCGGGCCGAGGACTGCCGGGCCTCGGAGAGGAGCTCGCGGGCGGCCGCCGGGTCGGTCTCCATCAGGTGCTCGATCGTGCCGAGGGTCATCCCGATCGCGACCAGCCGGGCCTGGGCGCCGTCGTGCAGGTCCCGCTCGATCCGGCGCAGTTCGGCCGCCTGGTTGCCGACCGCGTCGGCCCGGGTCTCGGTCAGCTCCGCCACCCGCTTGGTCAGCTGGGCGTGCGAGGCCCGGCCGTCCTGGTCCAGCACGCGACGGGCCAGCTCCAGGTACCCGCGCACGGCGTACGGCGCCAGCAGCACTCCGAGCCCCATCAGCAGCAGCCCCAGGGCGACCGAGACCAGCGGCGAGGCACCGCCCGGGTCGATCGGCCCGTACGCCCGGGGGTCCCCCGGCGCGGTCGCCGCGTAGGCCGCCCCGCCCAGCAGCAGACCGCCCACCGGCAGGGCCAGTACGCCCGCGGCCACCGGGCTGATCACCAGCCAGGCGATCTCCGACCGGGTGGCCTGGTCCCGGGCCGCCCAGTGCAGCAGCTGGGCGAGCCTCGCGACGGCGTGGGACCGGTGGTACGAGTACCCCGTCCACCAGTGACCGCGCTCGTCCCGCTCCAGCGCCGGCCGGGGGGTGTACTCGACCGGCATCCGGAGCCCGTACCAGCGGCCGAGCCGGCCACGCGTCCGGTTCGCGACCCGGCGCACCAGCAGGCCGGCGACGGACGAGCCCGCGACGGCTGCCGCGGCCAGAGCGAGCGGGGTGGCCAGGTAGTAGGGGTCCAGCATCGACGCGACCGACCCGCCGGCGAAGAACGCGGCCAGGAGGGGCAGCGCCACGGTCGGCACCGCCCCCAGCACCAGCAGCGCCAGCCGGACCAGGCCGCGACCGCCCGCGGTGAAGGCGGCCTCGGTCTGGGCGCGCACGCTCGCGCCGCTCGTTCGACTCGCTGCTGTCACGGATGCTCCTGAGGCCGGTACCGATCGTCGTCGTTCCAGTGTCCCCGGATCGCACCGACGCGGCACTGGCCGTCCCACCCCGATTCCGGGGTGGACCTAGCACCACCTCCGGACGCCATTTCCGCACCTGCCGAACCGGCCCGGCAGGCCCTACCGGAACGGGTTCCGGAACGAATGGCCCGGGAACGCAAAGAACCCCCCGATCCGGATGGATCGGGGGGTTCTTCACAATGATTGTTCGGCGGCGTCCTACTCTCCCACAGGGTCCCCCCTGCAGTACCATCGGCGCTGTGAGGCTTAGCTTCCGGGTT
>NZ_JBSFNM010000045.1:0-80554 GCF_053587085.1 Kitasatospora sp. NPDC003701 | reverse complement strand
CTCCAGGCGGGCCCGTTCCGGGCTGCCGGGGGCGTAGCTGTGGACCGGCTCGTTCACCGGCGCGGGGACCTGGGTCACAGCATCCATGAGCGCACCGCACGCTCAGCGGTTTCCGACCGCCTGCTTCACCAGCGTCCGCCCGAAGTCCCACATCAGGCCGCTCCCGCGGTGCGCGTCGTCCATCACGTCGGTGAAGGCGTCGATGAACCGGTCCACGTCCCGATCGGTGATGATCAGCGGCGGGATCAGCTTGATCACCTCCAGGTGGTCCCCGGAGACCTGGGTGAGGATCCGGTGCCGCTGCAGCAGCGGGACGACCACCATCTGGGCGAACAGGCCCTTGCGCGCCGCCTGCAGGGCCGTCCACCCGGTCCGCAGCTTCAGCGACTTCGGCCGGCCGAACTCGATGCCGATCATCAGGCCCCGGCCGCGGACCTCGGCCAGCAGCTCGTACCGGTCGACCAGCGCGGTCAGCCGCTCCCGGAACCGGTCCCCGACGGCGCGGGCGTTCTCCACCACCTTCTCGTCCCGCATCACCTCCAGGGTCGCCAGGCCCGCCGCCATCGCCTGCGCGTTGGAGCCGAAGCTGGCCGAGTGCACCAGCACCCGGTCCATCGAGGAGTAGACCTTCTCGAAGATCCAGCTCTTGCCGAGCGTCGCGCCGACCGGCACGTACCCGCCGGAGAGCGCCTTGGCCGCGCAGACCAGGTCGGGCAGCACGCCCTCCTCGTGCTGGTAGGCGAAGAACTCCCCGGTCCGGCCGACCCCGGTCTGCACCTCGTCGCAGATCAGCAGCGCCTTGTGCTCGTGCAACAGCTCCTGCGCCGCCCGCAGCCAGCCGGCCGGCGGGGCCTGGACGCCCTTGCCCTGGATCGGCTCCACGATCAGCGCCGCGACATCGCCCTTCTTCAGCTCCTTGGCCAGTGCCCCGAGGTCGCCGAGCGGGATCGCGGTGTCCGGCAGCAGCGGATCGAAGCCCTTGCGGAAGCCGCTCTCGCCGTTGACCGAGAGCGAGCCGGTGGTCAGCCCGTGGAAGGCGTGGTCGGCGTAGAGCACGCGCCGGCGCCCGGTGGCGTAGCGCGCGAACTTCAGCGCCGTCTCCACCGCCTCGGTGCCGCTGTTGCCGAAGAAGACCCGGTCCAGCCCGGGCGTGTGGGACAGCAGCCGCTCCGCGAGCAGGCCGGGCAGCGGCGAACAGTCGAACCGGACCAGGTCGGGCAGGTCGAGGTCCATCACCTGCTGGACGGCCCCGCGCACCACCGGGTGGTGCCGGCCCAGCGCGAAGATGCCGAACCCGGCCAGCATGTCGAGGTACTCGTTCCCCTCGGCGTCATAGAAGTACGGGCCCTCGGCGCGCTCGTAGTACTTGTCGAAGCCGATGGTGTGCAGCATCCGCGGCAGCTGCGGATTGAGGTAGCGGCTGTGCAACTCGTACCGTTCGCCACCGCGCTCGGCGAGCAGGGCGGCGAGGTCGAAGCGGGGCTCGGTGCTGTCGGGGTCAGCCGGCATGGCGCTGGTTCGCTCCTCTGGTCGGTAGCAGGTTCTTGGCGAAGGCCGCGGTCTGCGCGGCCACCCCGGTGCCGGTCAGACCGGCCTCCTCCAGGATCTCGCCCCGGGCGGCGTGGCCGAGGAACTCCTGCGGCAGGCCCAGCACCCGCACCGGGACGTCCACGTCGGCGTCCCGCAGCGCCTGGGCGATCGCCGCGCCGACGCCGCCGGTCCGGCCGTTGTCCTCGACCGTGACCACCAGCCGGTGCGCGGCGGCCAGCGCGGGTAGGGCCGGGTCGACCGGCTTGACCCAGCGCGGGTCGACGACCGTCGCGGTGAACCCCTCCGCCAGCAGCAGCCGCGCCGCGTCCAGCCCGGCGGCCGCGGTGGCGCCCACGGCGACCAGCAGGATCTCCGGCAGCTCCCCGGTCCGCAGCAGCACGTCCACCCCGCCGACGCGCTCCACGGCCGGGACGGCCGGCCCGATGTTCCCCTTCGGGAAGCGGACCACCGTCGGCGCGTCCGGCACGTCCACCGCCTCGCGCAGCTGCGCCCGCAGCTGGTCGGCGTCGCGCGGGGCGGCCAGCCGCAGGCCGGGTACGACCTGCAGGATCGACATGTCCCACATGCCGTTGTGCGAGGCCCCGTCCGGCCCGGTCACCCCGGAGCGGTCGAGGACGAAGGTCACGCCCAGCCGGTGCAGGGCGACGTCCATCAGGACCTGGTCGAAGGCCCGGTTGAGGAAGGTCGCGTACACCGCGACCACCGGGTGCAGCCCGCCGGTGGCCAGCCCGGCCGCACTGGTCACGGCGTGCTGCTCGGCGATCCCGACGTCGAAGGTCCGCTCCGGGTACGCCTTGGCGAACGTGCCGAGGCCGACCGGCTGGAGCATCGCGGCGGTGATCGCGACCACGTCCGGCCGCTCGGCGCCGAGCGCGAGCATCTCCTCGCCGAAGACGGACGTCCAGGAGACCCCGACACTGGGCGAGATGGGCAGGCAGGTGTACGGGTCGATCGGGTTGACGGCGTGGAAGCGGTCCGCCTCGTCCTGCTCGGCCGGGCGGTAGCCGCGGCCCTTCACGGTCAGGCAGTGCACGATGACCGGGCCGCCGAAACCGCGCGCCTGGCGCAGCGCCTGCTCGACCGCGCCCAGGTCGTGGCCGTCGATCGGGCCGAGGTACTTGAGGCCGAGGTCCTCGAACATGCCCTGCGGGGCGAAGGCGTCCTTGAACCCCTTCTTGGCGCCGTGCAGCGCCTCGAAGATCGGCTGCCCGACCAGCGGGGTGCGCTGCAGCGCCCCCTTGCCGAGGGCGAGGAAGCGCTCGTACCCCTGGGTGGTGCGCAGCGTGGCGAGGTGGTTGGCGAGGCCGCCGATGGTCCTGGCGTAGGAGCGCTCGTTGTCGTTGACGACGATGACCAGCGGCCGGTCCCGGGCCTCGGCGATGTTGTTGAGCGCCTCCCAGGCGAGCCCGCCGGTGAGCGCGCCGTCGCCGATCACCGCGACGGTCTGCCGGTCGTGCTGGCCGAGCAGCTGGGCGGCCTTGGCGAGGCCGTCGGCGTAGGAGAGGGCGGTGGAGGCGTGCGAGTTCTCGACCAGGTCGTGTTCGGACTCCGCACGCGAGGGATAGCCGGACAGGCCGCCCCTCGACCGCAGTTTCGAGAAGTCCTGGCGGCCGGTGAGCAGTTTGTGGACGTAGCTCTGGTGGCCGGTGTCCCAGACGATCCGGTCGTACGGCGAGTCGAACACCCGGTGCAGCGCGATGGTCAACTCCACCACGCCGAGATTCGGGCCGAGGTGGCCGCCGGTCCGGGTGACGGCGTCGATCAGGAAGGCGCGGATCTCGTCGGCGAGGAGTGGGAGGTCGGCGGCCGGGATCTTCCGCAGGTCGGCCGGGGACGTGACGCCGGAGAGCAGTGACATGTGTTCACCTCACGACTCGGAGCAGTGCTGTGGTGCCCCCCAGTGGCGGGATCGCCCGGCACGGGGGTGCCCCGTGCCGGGCGGGGTGCGGTCAGTGGCCGCGGTTGGCACCGACGGTCTCGGTGAGCGCGCGCAGCGACTCCTTGAGCGAGCCCATCGTGGCGAGGACGGCGGTCGGCTCGTAGCCGCAGTGCGCCATGCAGTTGGCGCAGCGCTCGTCCTTGCCGCGGCCGTACTTCGACCAGTCGGTCTTCTCGATCAGCTCGCGGTAGGTGGGCACGTACCCGTCGGCCATCAGGTAGCAGGGGCGCTGCCAGCCGAAGAGCGAGTAGTTGGGGATGCCCCAGGCGGTGCACTCGAAGTCGACCTTGCCCTCCAGGAAGTCCAGGAAGAGCGGGCTGTGGTTGAGCCGCCAGCGCCGCCGGTTGCCGCCGGCGAAGGTCTTGCGGAAGAGCTCCCTGGTCTGTTCGACGCCGAGGAAGTGCTCCTGGTCGGGGGCCTTCTCGTAGGCGAACGCCGGGGAGATCATCATCTCGTCGACCTTGAGGTCGTCGTTGAGGTAGTCCAGGACGTCGATGATGGTCTGCGGCGTGTCGGTGTTGAAGAAGGTGCTGTTGGTGGTGACCCGGAAGCCGCGCCGCTTGGCCTCCTTGATCGCCTCCACCGCCTCGTCGAAGGTGCCCTCCTTGGCCACCGAGGCGTCGTGCCGCTCGCGCAGCCCGTCGATGTGCACGGTGAAGGTGAAGTACGGCGAGGGGGTGAACTTGTCCAGCTTCTTGCGCAGCAGCAGCGCGTTGGTGCAGAGGAAGACGTACTTGCGACGCGCGACCAGCTGGCGGACGATCTCGTCGATCTGCGGGTGCATCAGCGGCTCGCCGCCGGCGATCGAGACCATCGGGGCACCCGACTCCAGCACCGCGCCGACCGCCTGGGCGACCGGCATGCGCTGCTTCAGCACGCCCGCGGGGTGCTGGATCTTGCCGCACCCCTCACAGGCGAGGTTGCAGGCGAAGAGCGGTTCCAGTTCGACGATCAGCGGGAATTTGTCCCGCCGCTTGAGCTTCTGCTGCATGAGGTAGGTGCCGACCCGCACGGTTTGGCGCAACGGCATGGCCATGGCTAGCTCGCCTCCTGAGGGAGCGTCGAGGGTGTGGGGTGGTTGAGGGTTCCGGACGGCGGGGCGGCGCCCCGCTGCGCCCGGTTCTGCTCGTGCCAGTCGACCAGCGCGGGCACGGCGGCCCGCAGCGTCCGCCAGGCGCGGACGCCGGCCGGCAGGGTGCCCGGGCGCAGCAGCTCGCGCTCGGGGGTGTCGACCACCACCCGCAGGACGGCGGCGGGCAGCGCCGGGCGGATCTCCTGGAGGGCGGCGAGGACGGCGGCGGCCTCCATGTCGACGGCGAGCGCTCCCTGCAGGTGCAGGGCACGCCGCTCCAGGCCGCGCACCACGTGGTCGGCCGTGTGGTGCACACCGGTGTGGGCCGTCAGCCCGCGCGCCTTCAGGGCCCGGCTGAGCTCGGGCCCGGAGTCGACCGCGAAGAGATTCCCTTCGGCATCGCGCACGCCGTCCGCAACGATCACGTCACCGGGCGTTATTCCCGGGGCGACGGCGGCCCCGAAGCCGGCCACCACGACGGCGCCGTAGCCGCCGGGGGCCGAGGTGAGCAGCCGTCTGACGGCGTGCGAGGCCCGGCGCCGGCCGACACCGGTGCGGACCAGCACCGGAGGTCCGCCGGCCGCGCCGCGCCAGTCCCCGCCGCGCAGGGCCCAGACCTCGGGGCCCAGCGCGCAGAGCACCAGGAGCGGAGCCGGCTTCACCGGGCCGCCCCGATCGCCGGGGTGCCGGTGGCGGGGGTGCCCTTGGCACCGGGGGCGGCGTCCCGGCCGGTGGCCGGGCTGCCGTGCACGTACCGGCCGAGCGCGGTGACCGGGAAGACCAGCCGGTAGAGGTGGTAGTTGATGGAGAAGTCCCACGGGAAGCCGGTGCCGGTGAACTGCGGCTCGTCCCAGGTGCCCTCGGGCAGCTGGGTGCGGACCAGCCAGTCGACCCCGCGCTCGACCGCCGGGTTGGCCCGGCCGTCCGGGCCCTCGCCGGCCGCGAGCAGCGCCATCAGCGCCCACGCGGTCTGCGAGGCGGTGGAGTCGCCGCGCCCGGCCCAGCGGGCCGGGTCCTCGTAGGAGCGCATGTCCTCGCCCCAGCCGCCGTCGGTGTTCTGCCGGTCCTCCAGCCAGCGGACGGCGCGGCGGATCGCCGGGTGCTCGTCCGGGACGCCGGCCGCGACCAGGGCGGGCAGCACCGAGCCGGTGCCGTAGATGTAGTTGGTGCCCCAGCGCCCGAACCAGGAGCCGTCGGCCTCCTGGTTGCGCAGCAGCCACTCCACGCCCCGGCGGGTACGCGGGTCCTTGCCCTTGCCGACCTCCGCGAGCATCTCCACCACGTGGGCGGTGACGTCGGCGGACGGCGGGTCGACCACCTCGCCGAAGTCGCAGAACGGCAGCTTGTTCGGCAGGGTGCTGGTGTTGTCGACGTCGAACGCGCCCCAGGCGCCGTTCTTGGACTGCATGCCGAGGTTCCAGTCGACCCCGCGGTCGACCGCGCCGGTCACCTTGGCCGGGTCCGGGTGGGCGACCCGGCGCAGGGCGAGCACCACCTCGGCGGTGTCGTCGATGTCGGGGTAGGTGTCGTTCTCGAATTCGAACGCCCAGCCGCCGGGGGCGAGCGAGGGCCGCTGGACGGACCAGTCGCCGCGCCGGGTGATCTCCTCGGCGAGCATCCAGTCGACGGCGGAGACCAGCGCGGGGTGGTCGGCCGGCAGCCCGGCGTCGGCCAGCGCGACGGTGGCCAGGCAGGTGTCCCAGACCGGGGACTGGCAGGCCTCCAGCCAGCGCCGGCCGTCCTCGGTGTGCACGGTGAAGCGGTCGAAGGAGGAGAGCCCGGCCTGCATCACCGGGTGCTCCAGCTCGTAGCCCTCCAGGTGCAGGGCGATCAGGGAGTAGACGGCCGGCGGCTGGATGCCGCCCCAGCAGCCGTCCGCCTCCTGCCGCTCGACGATCCAGCGGCAGGCCTGCGAGAGGGCGAGCCGGCGCAGCGGGCGCAGTGCCCGGCGGTGGTAGGCGTGCAGCACCTTGTCCAGGCGTTCGAAGACGCCGTCCCAGGTGGTGGCGGGGGCGAGCGGGCGCTCGGGGAAGGGGTGCTCCGGGTCGGTGTGCAGCTCGGTCAGCGGGAACGGCGCGGGTCGTACCGGGCGGTGGGCCGAGACGATGGTGAGCGGCACGATGGTCTGCCGGGCCCAGCACCCGAAGGCGTAGATGTTCAGCGGGAGCCACTTGGGCAGGAAGATGATCTCCGGTGGCATCTCGGGCAGCCGTGCCCAGGGCCACCAGCCGAAGAGGGCGAGCCAGATCCGGGTGAAGACCCGGGCGGCCGCGATGCCGCCGGCGGACCGGACGTAGCGGGCGGCGGCGAGCATGTGCGGGGCGTCGGGGTCGTCGCCGGCGAGCTTGAGGGCGACGTAGGCCTCGACCGTGGTGGAGAGCTCGGCCGGTCCGCCGTGGAAGGTGGACCAGGTGCCGTCCTCCCGTTGCTGGGAGCGGATCCACTCGGCGGTGGCCTTGGTCTGCTCCTCCGTCCGGATGCCGAGGAACTGTCGGAGCAGTAAGTCCTCGGCGTCCATGGTGACGTTGGTCTCCAGGTCCCCCTTCCACCAGCCCTCGGAGCTCTGCAGCGAGAGCAGGTGGGTGGTGGCGCGGGCCAGTGCCTCCTCGGCCGAGACCGGGCCGTCGTGCTCCTGGTCGGGCCGGTCGGCCGACCGGTCGGCCTCGGGCCCTGCGGGCTGCCACCGCCCGGCGCTCAGCAGCGCCGGCGGGCGGTCGCCCACCGCGACCGGCTCGGAATCGTACTCAGGGTCGAGCCGGCCGTCCGCGGTTGCTGTCAACGTAACGTCACCTCTCTCGTACCACCACGAATTCGGCGAGTGCGACGAAGTGCTCGCGCACCACATCGGGCATGGGCACCTCGTCCAGGGCGGCGAGGGCAGTCGTGTGCTGGCGGCGGGCCTCCTCCTGGGTCCAGGCGCGGCCGCCGGCCTCCTCGATCAGCGCGGCGCGGGCGGCGAGCTCGGGCTCGCTCTCCTCGCCGCGCCCCGAGGGGTCGGCCAGCTGTTCGGCGAGCCGGCGCGAGGCCGAGCCGCCCTCGGCGAGCGCCGCGGCGACCGGCAGGGACTTCTTGCGCTGGCGGAGGTCCCCCCAGTGCGGCTTGCCGGTGACCTCGGTGGCCCCCCAGATGCCGAGCAGGTCGTCCACCGCCTGGAAGGCCAGGCCCAGGTGGTGGCCGTAGCGCTGGAGGGCGTCCGAGACGCGGTCGTCGGCGCCGGCCAGGACGGCGCCGATCGCGGAGGCGGCGGCGAGCAGGGCGGCGGTCTTGCCGCCCTCCATCTCCAGGCACTCGGCGACGGTGACGCTGTCCCGCTGTTCGAAGGCGACGTCCATGGCCTGGCCGTCGATGAGCCGGCGGGTGGCGGTGGTGAGCAGGCGGACGGCGCGCGCGGCGTCGGCGGGGCTCGCGCCACCGGCGGTGGCAGCGTCGAGCAGCACCTCCGTACCGAGCGTCGCCAGGGCGTCACCCACCAGGATCGCCTGGGCCGGTCCGAAGACCGTCCACGCGGTGGCCCGGTGCCGTCTGGTCTCGTCACCGTCCATCAGATCATCATGGAGCAGGGAGAAGTTGTGCACCAGTTCAACGGCGACCCCACCGGGCACACCGGCCTCCGCCGGAGCCCCGACGGCCTGGGCCGAGAGCAGCGCCAGGGCCGGGCGGACGGCCTTGCCGCCGTCCCCCGCGGCCGGCGTGCCGTCCCGGTCGATCCAGCCGAAGTGGTAGGCCGCGACGGTGTCCATCGGTGCGGCCAGACGGGCGACGGCGGCCCGCAGCGGCGGGGTGCAGAGCGTACGGCTCCGCGCGAGCAGCTCCGGCACCGAGACCGGTTCGGCGTGCGCCGTGCCTCCGACGGCAGTGCCGGTGCGTGACTCCACGTGCGTTCCCTCTCCCTGGTGGTGCCGGGCCGCACGGGACGGCCGGGCGCTTGCGATGTCGATGAGACCGGTGCGGCCGGCGGTGGGGCCGCCGGATCTCGCGGGGTCGCCGTGGCCGGCGGTGGGGCCCTGCGTCACCTGGGCCACCTCCCGTCGCCCCGGTCCACCGGGAGCCGGGTGCCGGCGCCGGCGAGCGCCGCGTCGGCCGCGGCGTGGCCGCTGCGAACGGCGCCTTCCATGGTCGCGGGCCACCCCGTGGCCGTCCACGCACCGGCCAGCAGCAGGCCCGGGACGTTGGTCCGGGCCGGCGGGCGCACGGCCGCCGTGCCCGGGGCCGGGTCGAAGGTGGCGGTGCGCTCGCGGGTGACGAAGAAGTCCAGCACCTCGGCCCCGCCGGCGGCGGGGAGCAGGCGGGCCAGCTCCGGCAGGTAGCGGCGGCGCAGCTCGGCGACCGGCAGGTCGATCTCGTCCTGGACGGCGGACTGGGAGAGCGCCAGGTACTGGGCGCCGGGGTGGGCCCGGCCCAGCTCGGTGCCGGCCAGCCCGGAGTGCGCGGTGCGGTCGAAGACCCACTGCACCGGCGAACCGAGCGCGGCGAAGAACGGGCGGCGCAGCACCTTGCGGTCGTAGACCACGTGCACGTTGAGGATCGGTGCGGTGCCGAAGCCGGCCAGCCGCTGCTGGGCGTCGACGGCGTCGGGCGGCAGCAGGGCCACCGCGGTGTCCTGGGCGCCGGCCAGCACCACCGTGTCGGCGGTGAGCAGCTCGCCGCCCTCCAGCCGGACGGCGTGCTGCGGTGCGGACGGCTTGAGCTCGGTCGCACGGGCGCGCAGCAGCACCTTCACGCCGGCGCGCTCCAGCTCGGCGAGCGCCCGGTCGTGGTGGATCACGCCGAGCGGGACGGCGGCCATGCCGATGTCCGAGGCGCCCGGGTCGGAGAGCAGGCCGGTCTTGAAGACCATCGCGGCCAGCGCCAGCGACACCTGGTCGGCCCGGGCGTTCAGGGTGGCCACGCCGACCAGGTCCCACAGGGCCGCGAGGGTGCGCTCGTTCTGCCCGTTGCGGCGCAGCCAGTCGCCGAAGGAGACCTCGTCCAGCGCCGGGTCGGCGAGGTCGAGGCCCTGGAGGGCGAGCGCGCCGCGGACCACCCGGGCGCGGTCGGCCGGGCCCAGGTGCGGGTAGCGGGCCAGGCTGGCGGCCAGGTGCAGCGGGACGGGCAGACCCGCCCGGCGGAGCCGGCCGAGCGTGCGCACCGGCGCGCCGGCGGGCCCGGCCACGCCGAGCACCGGGACGTCCAGCCGGTCCTGGAGGTGGACCAGCCGGCCGGCGCCGAGCCGGTCGAGCAGGCCGCGGTAGGCCGTGCAGCAGCGCAGGTAGACGTGCTGGCCGTTGTCGACGGTCAGCTCGCCGCGCTGGAACGAGAAGGCCAGGCCGCCCAGCCGGGGCCGGCCCTCGACCAGGGTGACCCGGTGGTCGGCCTCGGCCAGCCGCAGTGCGGTGGTGATGCCCGCCAGGCCGCCGCCGACCACGACGGCGGCCGGGCGCGCGGCATCGGCTCGCCCGGTCATCGGCCCTCCCCCTCGCATCCGGCGCCCGACCCGGTCCCGGCCGGGGCGCTCGTGGTCAACACGGTCGTGCCCAACAGGGTGGTCAACACGGCTCTACCCATAAGTGATTCCCCGCTGACACAGCGTGACAGAACTGCGGCGAGAATCAAGAACGCCCCCCGGCGAGCCCGGAAAGCGCCACGTACGCCTTCTCCCAGCCCGGCAGCGAGACCCGGCCCCGCAGCACCGACTCCGGATCGGCCGCGATCCGGCCGAGCAACCGGTGGTAGATCCCGGCCATCGCCGCGGTGCAGGCCCGGCTGCGGCGGTCGAGCATCGGCAGCAGTCGCAGGCCCTCCTCGAAGGCGGCCTGGGCCCGGGCGGCCTCGAAGGCCACCAGACCGGTGAAGTCGGCGCCGACCGGCGGCCTGGGCAGCGCGAAGCCCTGCTCGCAGCCGAACCGGACGAGGTCCTCGGCGGGCAGGTAGGTGCGGCCGTTGAGGGCGTCCTCGCGCAGGTCGCGCAGGATGTTGGTGAGCTGGAGCGCCAGGCCCAGGGTGTCGGCGTACTGCGCCCCGCGCTCGGGGTCGTCGCAGCCGTACACGCCGAGCGAGAGCCGGCCGATCGCGCCGGCGACGCAGCGGCAGTAGACCTGGAGCTCCTCGTACGTCTGGTACTCGGCGCCCTTGAGGTCCATCTCGACGCCGTCGATCAGTTCGTCGAAGCCGCCGAGCGGGATCGGGAAGCGCCGGGCGGCGTCCGCCAGGGCGACCTTGATCGGGTCGGTGTCGTCCTCCGCGACCGCGCCGGCGCGGACCTCGTCCAGCAGCTCGCGCGTGCGCAGCAGCGCCTCGGCCTTGCGATCGGCCGGGAGCTCGCCGTCGCCGATGTCGTCGACCCGCCGCGCCAGGGCGTACAGGGCCGACATGGCCAGCCGCTTCGGCTCCGGCAGCAGGCGGATGCCGTAGCTGAAGTTGCGGGCCTGCAGTCCGGTGACTGCCTCGCAGTACCGGTACGCCGCCATGACCTGCGCCGACGCCAGTGGTGATGCCGCCACTCGGGCGTTCACCTTCCCTTCGCGAAGATGGCCGCCGCCTTCGCTGCGAGGCGGCGCTTGTCCGGCTTCGTCTGCTGGGCCAGTACGTCGTACCCGGCGTCCTCGATGGCTGCCAGGGCCGCGTACCCGCCGGCGGTGAATCCCGCCAGGAGCAGTCGAAGCCTCCCCCGAACCGTACCTACCAATGGCGCGCCGCGGTCCAGCAGGGTGCGGGCCCGTTCGACCTCGTGGGCGACCAGCTCGCGCACCGGGCCGCTCGCGACCGGGGCGGCGAGCTCGGCCTCGGTGACGCCGAAGCGGGCCAGGTCCTCGGCCGGGAGGTAGATCCGGCCGCGGGCGAGGTCCTCGGCGACGTCCTGGAGGTGTTCGACCACCTGGAGGCCGCTGCACACGGCGTCCGAGAGCTCGATCCGCTCGGGGGTGGCGACGCCCGCGATGGCCAGCACCAGGCGGCCGACCGGGTCGGCGGAGAGCGTGCAGTAGCCGATCAGGTCCCGGTAGGTGGCGTAGCGGGCGGTGGTCTGGTCCACCCGGTTGGCCTCGATCAGACGGCGGAACGGCTCCGGGGTCAGCGCGTGCCGGTCGACCAGCGGGACGAGGCCGCGCATCAGCGGGTGGCGGGGGGCCTCGGCGGCCCCGGGGTGCAGGGCGGTCTCGAAGACGCGGTCGAGGTCCCGCTCCAGCCCGTCGAGCAGCGCGAGCCGGAAGGCGACCTCCGCCGGACCCGGTGGGCCGGGCTGGGCCGAAGGAGTGACCGGGGGCCGCTCGGCCACCCCGAGCAGCCGGGCGGCGCCGGCCGGATCGGCCAGGTCGCCGTCGCCGGCGTCGTCCACCAGCCGGGCGAAGCCGTAGACCGCCATCAGGTCGTCGCGCCAGGCGGCGGGCAGGAAGAACGGGGCGACCGGGAAGTTCTCCGCGCTCGCCTTGTCCAGCGTCACTCCCGCTGAACCGTCCGCCGTCCCGTCGCCGGGCCGGGACTCACTACTGGGCTGGGCCGAAGCCGACACTGCTGTCACTCCCCCGTTCTACACCGATCGGTACGACCGGCCCGAGTCGGACACGCGTCCGATATCGGGGGTCACCTCCGACACACCACCCCCGCGCCTTACAGCCTGACACCACCGGCCGCGCCGGAGAAGGGCGCCCCACCCGGCGCGCGGGGTCGCTCACCCGCCCAGCGGCGGGCCACCCGGGGTACCCCCGGGGGCCCGCGGGGCCGTGGCCGGGGGTGGACGAACGACGGAGGGCCGGCGGCCGGGCTGCCCCGGTCACCGGCCCTCCGTGCGGGCCCTGCGGCGTTACGGCCGGTCGCCGCGCTCGTAGCGGCTCACGACCTCCTCGGTCGGGCCGTCCATCACCAGCTCGCCGGCCTCGATCCAGATGGTCCGCTCGCAGACCTCGCGGATCGAGCTGTTGTCGTGGCTGACCAGGAAGACCGTACCGGCGGACCCGCGCAGCTCGTCGATCCGCTTCTTGCTGCGCTGCTGGAACGCCTGGTCGCCGGTGGCCAGCGCCTCGTCGATCAGCAGCACGTCGTGCGTCTTCGCCGCCGCGATGGAGAACCGCAGCCGGGCGCCCATGCCGGAGGAGTAGGTGCGCATCGGCAGCGAGATGAAGTCGCCCTTGTCGTTGATGCCCGAGAACTCGACGATGTCGTTGTAGCGCTCGCGCACCTGGGCCGGGGTCATCCCCATCGCCAGGCAGCCGAGGACGACGTTGCGCTCGCCGGTGAGCTCGTTCATCAGCGCCGCGTTGACGCCCAGCAGCGAGGGCTGGCCGTTGGTGTAGATGCCGCCCTTCTCGGTCGGCAGCAGGCCCGCGATGGCGGCCAGCATGGTCGACTTGCCGGAGCCGTTGGAGCCGATCAGACCGATCGCCTCGCCCTTGTACGCGGTGAAGCTGATCCCGCGCACCGCGTGCACCTCGCGCACGCCGGCGGAGCGCTTGCGGCTGATGATGCGGCTGATCGCGGAGGTCGCGCTGCCCTTGCCGGAGCCGGCGCCGTGCACCCGGTAGACGATGTGCACGTCGTCGACGACCACGGTGGGCTCACGGGCGACGTCGGCGTCCTGCACGATCGGTCCCTTTCGCAGGTCGGTGTCAGCCACGGCCGTACTCCTCCTCGGCCTTCCAGAAGAAGACGTATCCGATCACGAACATCCCGACCGCCCAGGCGATGCCGTACGTCCACTGGTGCGGCGGGAGCACCTGGTGCTGGGGGACGTGCTTGTTGTAGATCACCGGCGCGAAGGCGTGCCGGAGCAGGTCCATGTAGACCGAGGCCGGGTTGAACTGCATCACCTTCTGCCAGAACTCCGGCCAGGTGCTGATCTTGTCCTGGATGCTGAACATCACGCCGGAGAGGAACATCCAGGCGCGCATCGCGAACGGGATCAGCTGGGAGATGTCACTGGTCTTGGCGCCGATCCGCGCCATCACCAGGGCCACGCCGGTGTTGAACAGCGACTGCAGGAGGAGCGCCGGGATCACCGCGAGCCAGGTGCGGCCGGGCTCGATCCCGCTGGCCAGCACGACACCGACCAGCACCACCATCGAGATCAGCAGCTGCTGGAGCTGGATCACGGTGAAGGCGATCGGCAGCGAGGCGCGGGGGAAGTGCAGCGCGCGGATCAGCCCGAGGTTGTCGGAGATCGCCCGGGTGCCGGACTGCACCGCGTTCTGGGTGAACTGGAAGACGAAGACACCGATGCACAGCCACGCGGTGTAGGTGCCCTCGGGGAAGCCGTCCTTGCTCTTCAGGATCACACCGAAGACCAGGTAGAACACCGCGCAGTTCAGCAGCGGGGTCACGACCTGCCAGAGCTGGCCGAGCTTGGCGTCGGTGTACTGGGCCACCAGGCGGGCGGTGGCGAAGGCCCAGATGAAGTGGCGCCGGGCCCACAGCTGCTTGGAGTAGGAGATCAGACCGGGCCGTCTGCCGCTGACCGCCAGACCGTACTTGTCCGCAAGCTGCTTGGGGGTCAGGCCCGCGTCCGCCCCCCTCGGGGCCGAGAGGCTGACGGGTTCACTCACTGTCGACACATTCGTCCTTCGCGCGGGATCGTCGGGGCGGGCCGGTCGGCGGGGGTCCGCCGGCCTTGCGCCGAGGGGGATCCACTCGGATCACGGGGGAGTCCGGCCGGTGCGTGGTCACCGGCCATGGCGATCGGACGACCGTACGACGTCTGAACCGTACGGTTCAAATCACCGTAGGGCCGCCCGACCATACGATCAGATGACCGGCGGTCGGCCCAGCCTGGTCAGTCGCCAAACGGTACGCCATCGCATGGGCCGCCGCGCACCGCAGGGTTCGCGCCAGCCCGCCCGGAACCCGCCCCACCAGGCCTTCAGCGCCTCCGGGGAGGGGCGGCGGGCCAGGGTCAGCAGGAACCAGGTTCCCAGGTAGAGAGGCACGAACAGGGCCGGAAGGTTCCGTCGGGCGAGCCACACCCTGTTGCGGGCCACGTTGTGGAAGTACGAGGCGTGCCGGGCGGGCGAGGTGGTCGGGTGGTGCAGCACCACGTCGGCCCGGTAGTCGATGGCCCAGCCGGCGTCCAGCGCGCGCCACGCGAGGTCGGTCTCCTCGTGCGCGTAGAAGAACTCGGCGGGCAGCTGGCCGGCCTGCTCGAACACCGTGCAGCGCACGGCGCTCGCGCCGCCCAGGAAGGTGGTCACCCGCGAGGAGCGCAGCGGGTCGCTGGCGCGCAGCCGGGGGACGTGCCGGCGCTGGGTGACGCCGGTGTCGGGGTCGGCGATCCGGAAGCTGACGATGCCCAGCTCCGGATCGGCGGTGAAGGCCTCGCGCAGCAGGCGGGCCGAGTCGGTGCCCGGCAGCCGGCCGTCGTCGTCCAGGAAGAGGACGGCGTCGACCTCCCGGCCGTCCTTGCCGAACAGCTCGATGCCGACGTTGCGGCCGCCGGGGATGCCGAGGTTCTCCGGCAGCTCGACGCTGCGCACGTCCGCCGGCAGCGGCGGCAGCGGGGCGCCGTTGGCGACCACGGCCAGCTCGACGGCCGGGCCCTCCTGGGCGCGGACCGACTCGATCAGGGCGTTCAGCTCCGCGGGGCGGTTGCCCATGGTGATGATGACCGCGCCGAGCCGGAAGGTGTCGGTGGCCGTGCTCACGGCGCTCACCGCAGCCTGCTGGACAGGACGATGCTCAGCAGGTGCAGCACGGTCTGCAGCATGGCGATCGCGGCCAGCACGACCACCGCGAGCCGGGTGAAGAACAGCCCGCCGTGCACGGCGTCCGCGACGCCCGCGGCGAGGATGAGCAGCGAGGCCTCGACCGCGCCCACCAGGCGGTGGAACTTGAGGAAGGAGGCCGCCCGGCGGGCCTTGGCGACGCCGGACGAGCGCGGCACCGAGGCGCTGTCCTCGACCGCCGTCAGGCCGCTGCGGGCCCGGGCCACGTCCACCAGGTCCGTCTCGGACTTGATCAGGATGGCGCCGAGCGCGGCCAGCGTGCCGAGGAAGGCCCACTCCCAGTGCGCGGTGTCGCCGGTCCTGTGGAAGAGGTCGCAGCCGCGCAGGCCGAGACCGGTCAGCAGGGCCGCCTCGGACATGTAGTGGCCGACCCGGTCCAGGTAGACGCCGGTGAGCGAGGTCTGCCGGCGCCAGCGGGCCACCTCGCCGTCCACGCAGTCCAGCAGCAGGTAGACCTGGATGAGCAGGGCGCCGAGGACCGCGCCGGTGAGGCCCGGGACGATCAGCGCGACGCCGGCGAGGATGCCGGTGAGCATCATCAGATAGGTCAGGCCGTTGGGCGTGATCGCCGTCACGGTGGAGAGCACGCGGGTGATCCGCAGCGAGATCCGCCGCATGTAGAGGCGGCCGGCCCAGTGCTCCGCGCTGCGGCGCTGGAGCATGCCCTCCGGGTGGATCACCGCGCGCAGCTCCTCGACGGAGGGGCGGCGGGTCAGATCCACCGGGGCCGGGGGCGAACCCTTCGTGGCGGGGTCAGCTGTTGACGGCTTGGACATAGTCGGCGTACGCGTCCCTGATCGCTGATGGGGAGAGGTCGAGGTGCTCAAGAATGGTGAAGCGGCCCGGGCGGGTGTTCGGAGCGTAGTGCACCGCTTCGGTGAACTCCGCCTCGGTGAAGCCGATCTGAGCTGCGGTCACCGGCAGGCCGTGGCGCGCCAGGCGCTCCACGATCAGACCGGTCAGCTCGCGCTCGCCCCGCAGGAAGCTGGCGAAGGCGGCCCCGAGGCCGACCTGCTCGCCGTGCTGGGCGGATCGCTTGGGGTACAGCACGTCCAGGGCGTGCGAGATCTCGTGGCAGGCGCCCGACGAGGGCCGGGTGCTGCCAGCGATGTTCATCGCGATGCCGGACAGTACCAGGGCTTCCGCGAGCGCTGTGAGGAGGTCCTGATCCTGAAGGTTTCCTGGGTGCCGCAGCAGGTTCTCGCCGGCCGAGCGGGCCATCGCCACGGCCAGTCCGTCCACCGGTTCGCCGGTCTCGGCCTGGGACAGCTCCCAGTCCGCGCAGGCGGAGATGTTGGAGATGACGTCGCCGATGCCGGCCGCCACGAAGCGCGGCGGGGCCTGCCGGATCACGTCGAGGTCGACCACGATGCCGATCGGACCGGGCACCCCGTAGGAGCCGCGGCCGGCGTCGTTGTCGAGGGTGGAGACGGGTGAGCAGATGCCGTCGTGGGCGAGGTTGGTGGCGACCGCGACCACCGGCAGGCCGACCCGGGCCGCGGCGTACTTGGCGGCGTCGATGATCTTGCCGCCGCCGAGGCCGACGATCGCGTCGTAGTGGCCGCCGCGCATCGCGTCCGCCAGCCGCACCGCGCTGTCGAGGCTGCCGTCGTCGACGTTGTACCAGTCGGCGCCCGGCAGGGCCGGCTCCAGCCGCTCGCGCAGCACCGCCCCCGAGCCGTTGCTGATCGCCACCGCGATCCGGCCCGAGGTGGAGAGCCGCTGGTCGGCGAGGATGCCGCCGAGCGCGTCCAGCGCCCCCGAGCGGATCTCGACGAAGACCGGTGACGGCACCAGGCGCGTCAGTACTGGCACGCGATCTCCCGCGCCTTGGCCAGGTCGTCGTGGTTGTCGACCTCGACCCAGGAGACCTCGCCGATCGGCTGCACGTCGATCCGCAGACCGCGGTCGACCATCTCCTGGTAGCCGTCCTCGTAGTACAGCTGCGGGTCGCGCTCGTAGGTGGCGCGCAGCGCGTCGGTGAGGTCGGCGGCGGCGGACGGGTTGATCACGGTGAGGCCGATGTACTCGCCGGTCGCCTCGGCCGGGTCCATCAGCTTGGTGATGCGCCGCATGCCGGCGGCCGGGTCGACGACGACCTTCATCTCCTCGTCGGCGAGCTTCTTCACCGTGTCGAGGGCGAGCAGGATGCCGGGGGCGCGGCCCTGCTCGGTGAGGCGCAGGTTGCCCTCCAGCATGGTGCGCTGGACGGAGGCCGGGTGGACGGTGTCGCCGTTGGCCAGCAGCAGGCCCTCGCCGAACAGCTCGCGCGCGCACCAGAGGGAGTAGGCGTTGTTCCACTCCTCGGCCTTGTCGTTCTCGACCAGGGTGAGCTTCACGCCGTACTTCTGCTCCAGGGCCGCCTTGCGGTCCTGGACCGCCTCCTTGCGGTAGCCGACGACGATCGCCGCCTCGCGCAGGCCGACCTCGGCGAAGTTGCCGAGGGTGAGGTCCAGGACGGTCCGCTCCCCGTCGACCGGCACCAGCGCCTTCGGCAGGGTGTCGGTGTACGGGCGCAGCCGGCGGCCGGCGCCGGCTGCCAGAACGAGGCCGATCATGCGGGGTCTCCTGATCCGTCGTGCTGTGCTGATCCGTCGGGCCGAGCGCTGCCGCAGACCGTCGGGCGGTGCGCTGCCGCAAGCCGTCGGGCCGTGCGCCGCCGCAGACCGTCGGGGTGGCGCGCCGATGCCGGCGAGGATGCGGGCACCGTGTCGTATGTGATGGTAGGCGACCGCGGCGACCAGCCCGAACGCGGCCGGGGACCGGGCGGGCGCCGCGCCGGGCCGCCGTGAAGAAGGGGTGCCGTCGAGGTGTCCGTTCTCCGCCCGCGCACCACCGGAATCGAACGCCCGCCGAACGCATCCCGAACGCTCCTGCTAATCCGGCGCCCATTCCGATGCCAGGAATGGTGCGGGAACGGTCATGATCCGCCCTGTTGTGTGTGGGACGCCTGCGGACCGCCACCCGTACGGCAGACTGGGGCACGACGCCACCGGTGCTCCCTTTTGCCCCCGAAAGAGGCCTCATGCCCCAGAGTCTGCCGACCAACCCGACGCACTTCACCTCGGAGATCGACACCGGTCTCGACGTGGAGACCGACGTGACGGCCGACCCGCGAGCCGCGGCCGGAGCCCCCGCGGGCGCCGAGATCCTGCTGGAGCTCGTCGACGACGAGGGCGTCACGGTCGGCACCGCCGAGAAGCTCTGGGCCCACCAGCAGCCGGGCCGGCTGCACCGGGCGTTCTCGGTGTTCCTCTTCGACCGCCAGGGCCGGCTCCTGCTCCAGCGCCGCGCACTGGGCAAGTACCACTCCCCCGGTGTCTGGTCGAACACCTGCTGCGGCCACCCGTACCCCGACGAGCCGCCGTTCGTCGCCGCCGCCCGGCGCACCGCCGAGGAGCTGGGCGTCGCACCGGCGCTCCTCTGCGAGGCCGGCACCGTCCGGTACGACCTGCCGGACGAGGCCTCCGGCCTGATCGAGCGGGAGTGGAACCACCTGTTCGTCGGCCTGGTCACCGCCCCGGTCGCGCCGAACCCCGACGAGGTGGACGACTTCGCCTTCGTGTCCGCGCAGGAGCTGCGCGACCTCCAGGCGGAGCGGCCGTTCTCGGTCTGGTTCGACACCGTCTTCGAGGCCGCGCTGCCCGGCATCCGCGAGATCGCCGGCCGGGACTGGTAGTCCGCCCGCTACCGCGTTTCCCCCCGGGGGACGGGCAGCGAGGCCCAGATCACCTTGCCGCCCTCCCCCGTCCGCTCCACGTCGCAGACCCCGCCCGCCTGCAGCGTGACGCTCTTCACCAGCAGCAGCCCCCGCCCGCCGGTCCGCCCCGCGTCGCTCTCCAGGGCCTTCGGCCGGTACGGGTCGCCGTCCTCGACCGACACCCGCACCCAGTCCGCCCCGACCGTGAGCTCGGTGGTCACCTCGGGCGACAGCTCGGCGGCGTGCGTCACGGCGTTGCTCACCAGCTCCGAGACGATCAGCAGCAGGTCGTCCACCAGCTCCTGGTAGCGCACCCCCGCCATCCCCTGGGCCAGCAGCCGGTCCCGCACCGCGTGCCTGGTCCGCGGCACCGAGGCCTCCACCGCGGGCACCGGGAACCGCCACACCCCTTCGACCGGCCCGGCCGGCGCCCGCCCCGGCCCGGCCGCCGATCGCGTCGGAGCCACCGGTCTCGGGCCCGCTCCCGCACGTCTGGGCCCGTTCTCCACACGTCTCGGCTCGGCCTCCGCCGCCCCGCTGATCTGCTCCACGTCCAGCCGCCCTTCGTCCGCGACCCCGGGAATCAGGCGTTCCGCTCATGGCGCCCTCGGTGCACAGAGGCTAGGAGAGCCGCCCCCGGCACATCCGCACCATCGACAACTTGCCCGTGTCGGACCGCTCCCGCCCGTTCCTGACCGCATGCCGCTCCCAGTCCGACCGTTTCCCGCCCCCGATCCACCGCTTCGCTCACCCCTGCGACCCATCCCTGCCACCCCGGTGGTCCCCACCGGGGAAACGCAGGTGAGAAGCACTCCAGAACCCTGGTAATGTTCTCTCTGTCGCCGAGGGGGCGAGCAGAAAGCCCCCGAAGCACACACCCTGTCCGGGTGGCGGAATGGCAGACGCGCTAGCTTGAGGTGCTAGTGCCCTTTATCGGGCGTGGGGGTTCAAGTCCCCCCTCGGACACAGAACAATTCCCCGTGGGAACTCGAAAGAGATTCCACGGGGAATTTCTTTTTGCCCCGGGGCGTGCCGCTCGGGGCAGGTCGCCCGGGCCGTTCCAGGGGGTCGCCGGGGGCGGATCGGGGTGCGTACGGCGGGCGCAGCCGGGAAGGCGCCGAGAACGCCCGGGACCGTGCGCCCGGTCGGCAGCGGGTCCGTGCGTGTCCGATCATCGGACACGAGATGGCAACAATCGGATGATCTGAGCTTCATCTGAGGTTTTCGTCCTATTTCGCACCATAGTCTGCTGTGCGTTTGTCCGGAACCCCAGGAGACAGAGGACCGATACGTTGAGCGCGCCTGAGTCGACGACGGCTTCCCATCAGCACTACCGCCGTTCGCTCGGCACCATCAGCCTCACAGCGGTCGGGCTGGGCTCGATCATCGGCTCCGGCTGGCTCTTCGGAGCCGAGCGGGCTGCGCGGCTCGCCGGACCGGCCTCGATCGTCGCCTGGGTGATCGGCGCCGCGGTCGCGCTCACCATCGCGCTGACCTACAGCGAGCTCGGCTCGATGTTCCCCAAGGCCGGCGGGATGGTGCGGTACGGGCAGTACTCGCACGGCTCGCTCGCCGGGTACCTGGCGGCCTGGGCCAACTGGATCGCCATCGTCTCGGTGATCCCCGGCGAGGCCACGGCCTCGGTGCAGTACATGAGCTCCTGGCACTTCGGCTGGGCGAAGGGACTGTTCGACGGACAGGAGCTCTCGGCCAGCGGGGTCGCCGTGGCGAGCGTGCTGCTGGTCGGCTACTTCGCGTTGAACTGGTTCGCGATCACGCTGTTCGCCAAGACCAACACCGCGATCACCGTGTTCAAGGTGGTCGTGCCGACGCTGACGGCGGGCGCCCTGCTGCTGGCGCACTTCGACACCGCCCACTTCACCGACCACGGCGGCTTCGCGCCGAACGGCTGGAGCGCGGTCTTCACGGCCGTCGCCGTCTCCGGCATCGTCTGGGCCTTCAACGGCTTCCAGTCCCCGCTGAACCTCGCCGGCGAGGCGCGCAACCCCGGCAAGTCGCTGCCCAAGGCGGTCATCGGCTCGATCCTGATCGCCCTGGTGATCTACGTCGCGCTGCAGGTGGCCTTCCTGGGCGCCGTCCCGACGGCGGACCTGAGCAACGGCTGGAGCGGGCTCGGCTACACCTCCCCGCTGGCCGACCTCTCGATCGCCTGGGGCCTCAACTGGCTCGCCCTGCTGCTGTACGCGGACGCCTTCGTCTCCCCCAGCGGCACCGGCATGATCTACGCCGCCACCACCTCGCGCATGATCCACGGCGTGCAGGAGAACGGCCACCTTCCCAGGATCTTCGGCCGGGTGGACCCGAAGACCGGCATCCCGCGGCCGGCCCTGCTGCTCAACCTGCTGATCGCCTTCCTGTTCCTGGCCGTCTTCCGCGGCTGGGGCTCGCTCGCCGAGATCGTCTCGGTCGCCACCGTGATCTCCTACGTCACCGGTCCGGTCGCGGTGATGGCGCTGCGCCGCCTCGCGCCCGAGCTGCCGCGACCCGTCCGGCTGCGCGCGATGCCGGTGATCGCCCCGGTGGCGATGGTCTTCGGCTCGCTGGTGCTCTACTGGGCCCGCTGGCCGCTCACCGGCAAGGTCATCCTGCTGATGGCCGCCGGCCTGCCGATCTGGGCCTGGTACGAGCTGCGCAAGCCGTGGGCCGAGCTCAAGCCGCACCTCAAGGCCGGCGCCTGGATGATCGCCTACCTGTTCGTGATGGCCGGCGTCTCGTGGGCCGGCAGCACCGACTTCGGCGGCCAGGGCTACCTCCCCGAGGGCTGGGACCTGCTGATCGTCGCCGCGATCGGGCTCGCCTTCTACCGCTGGGGCGTGGCCAGCGCCTGGGCCAACCCCTCGCTGGACGCCGTCAAGCGCGAGCTGGCCGAAGCGGCCGGGGCTGAGGCCGGGGCTGAGGCCGAGGCCGGGGCCGGGGCCGCCGGGGCCGCCCTCCCCCGCCAGGGCGGGGAGCCCTCGCGGGTCTGACACCCCGCCGCAGCACACGACCCAGGGGCGTGCCGAGCCATCGGCGCGCCCCTGCCGCGTCCGCGTCCCTGCGGGGGCGTTCGCGGGCCCGGGTGCGCCGCTCGGGTGTCGATCCTCCCAGTGCGGTGCGAAATACTGGATCACATGCCGCCCGCCGCCTCCTCCCTCTCCGTCGCGTCCCGCATGAGCCGCCAGGCCTCACGCGACACCGCCCAGGAAGTGGCCGTGCGGCGCCTTCTGTTCGGGTGGGGGCTGCGCTACCGGAAGAACGCCCCCGTGCCCGGAATGCCGCGGCGCACCGTCGACATCCTGTTCAGCGGTCCGCGGATAGCGGTGTTCCTCGACGGCTGCTTCTGGCACGGGTGTCCGGACCACGCGACCAGCCCCAAGGCCAATGCCGAGTGGTGGCGCAGCAAGCTGGACAAGAACATGGCGCGCGACCTGGAGACCACCGAGCACCTGACCGCCGAGGGGTGGACCGTCCTGAGGTTCTGGGAGCACGAGTCGGCCGACCGGGTCGCGGTCTCGGTCTACGGCCGGGTCCGCCCGGGACAGGCCCCGGCCGAGCGCCCCTGACCTCCGACGGGCGACCTCGGCATTCCGCGGACGCCCCCGGGCCCTGCCTCGGCATCCTGGGGCCCTGCGTCGGCACCCCCGGGCCTTGCGTCGGCACTGACAGCGGGCCGCCGGCGTCGGCCCGGGCAGCGCGCGGCACCCACCGGCCGGCTCGGCGCCCGTCGCGGGTGGTCAGCCGCGGGTGGTCAGCCGCGGCGGGCGCGGCGGATGGCGGAGGTGACCACCGGTGGGAGCAGGTCTCCGGCGACGCGCTTGGCCACGTTGGCCGGGCGGCGGCGTTCGGCGGCCCGGGCACGGCGGACGGCGAGGTCGACATCGGCCTCCTGCTGCGCGCGCAGCGCCTCCGCCGTCGCCTGTTCGGCCTCCCGCCGGGCGGCCTCGGCGACCAGCCGGTCGCGGTGGCGCGAGGGCCGGAACGGCGCGATGCCTTCGGAGCTGCCGCCGATCCGCACCAGCCGCCGCCCGTTCAGGGTCTCGACGGCGAGCCGGCAGCCCTCGGCCAGGCCGACCCGGTCCAGCAGGTCCTGCTGGGCGGGTTCCGGATCGCCCCAGGTGGCGTAGAACTTGCTCTCGGTCAGCACGATCGGGGTGAGGCCGTGGTTGAACACCGCCTCCCAGGTGGCGGCGGCGACGCCGGGCGTGTGGGCGGAGCGGTAGTCGTCCAGGACCACCACGCCCTGCGGTTGCAGCGCCGCCCGGGCCACCCGGAGGTCGTCCACCACGTGCTCGTACAGGTGCGAGGCGTCGATGTGGATGAAGCGGAACGCGCCGGCCGGGAGGCGCCCGTCGGCGAGCACCGAGGTGGGCGCCTGGATGATCTCCGGCAGCGCGTCGTGGAAGGCGAGGTAGTTGGACTCGAACGCCCTCCGGGTCAGCGACTTCCGGTAGGACATGGACATCTCGGCGGCGTTCTCGTCGTCCGGGGCGTCCGAGTCGAACAGGTCGCAGACCGTGAAGGTCTCGCTGGGCTGCCGGTGGCCGCCGATCACGATCGCGCTGCGCCCCAGGTAGGCGCCCATCTCCAGCAGGTCACCGGTGACGCCGGCCCGCTCCTGGCGGTCGAGGAACCACTCGAAGAGATGACGGTCGTGGTCCCAGAACCAGCCGGGGACGTCATCGAGCAGGGCCGGCTCGGTGGGCCGGAACTGCTGCTCGGCGCTCAACGCGGCGTCGGTCACGAGGTTGCTCCTAACACGGTGCGGACGACCACTGGGAACGAGCTCCGGCGCGGACACGCGCGGCACGGGGTGCACGAGCCGGCGACGGAGGTCACCGCCCGGCGCTCCGGAGCAGCCTGCGGACCGGCGTGGACGGACGCCGGTCGAACCCGCTGCCCACGGTAGTCACGCGCGCCGGAGTGCGCCGCAATCTACCTCCCGCTGTCCGGAGTTGAGGAGATGTCGCGCAGGTGTTTTCGTCCGATGCGCGATTCTGAGCACTCGGGGAGACAGCGGCCCGGGAAGGCCGGTTCGTCCATACTGCCGCCCGCCCGCCCGGTTTGTCACCATCCGGCGGAATGATCTTCGTAGCCGGCTCACGCGCCTACCGTTGTCCCGGGCGGCCCCGGACCGGCGGCCGCGAACCGGGCGGCCCCGGACCGGCGGCCGCGGACGACGGGAGCGGAGCATGACCACCACGGCAGGACGAGCGCTGACCGCGGAGCTGCTGGGGATGATGGCCGAGGACCAGGCGGCCACCCGTCTCGCCAACAGCGCCGACCTCGCGGAACAGGCGGCCTGGCGGCGGCTGACCGCACGGCACGGCGACCGGCTCGGCGCGATCATGGCCGAGCACGGCTGGCCGGCCGAGCCCCTGGTCGGCGCGGAGGCCGCCCGGGCCGCCTGGCTGATCGCGCAGCACGCCGACCGCCAACTCGACGTGCAGCGCCGGGCGGTGGAGCTGATGGCGGCGGCGGTGGCGGACGGCGCGGCGAGCGCGCGGGACCTGGCCTTCCTGGCCGACCGGCTGGCCGTCAACGAGGGGCGGGAGCAGCGGTACGGCACCCAGATCGGCGCGGTGGCGGACGGACGACCGGTGCCGTGGCCGTGCGAGGAGCCGGAGCGGCTGGACGAACGGCGGGCGGCCGTCGGCATCGAGCCCTTCGACGCGTACACCGCGCGGTTCGCACCGCACTGAGCGGTCGCCGGACGGCCCGGCGGCCCGGCGGGGCACCGGGCGGGGCGCGGGGGCGCGGGCGTGATCGGCCGGGGGCGTGAACCGGCGTGCGTCGGGGGCGTGGTGGTCCAAAGGGATCCGGCTCTTGCGCCGGGCCGCCCGGGCGAACTTGACTGGCCCTTTGGCCAGCAACCGACTGGCAACTGACCAGCGACGCTCGCAGAGCGGACGATCGGACGAGAGGACCACCCGGTGCAGCAGGACGCGGAGCACGGCACCCAGTACGGCGACCAGTACATCGACGGCGAATGGCGGCCCTCCCTGGACGGCGGGTCGATCCCGGTACTGAACCCGGCGACCGAAGAGGTGCTCGCCACCGTCCCCGCCGGCGGCACGGCCGACGTGGCCGCCGCCGTGGCCGCCGCCCGACGGGCGGCCCGGAGCTGGGCCGCCACCACCCGCGAGGAGCGGCTCGCGCCGCTCACCCGGCTGCGGGACGGCCTGGCCGGCTGCCAGGAGGAGATAGCCGCCACCGTGGTCGCCGAGCTGGGCGCCCCGATCGGCTTCGCGACCGCCGTGCACGCCGGCCTGCCGCTGGCCGTCGCCGGCTCGTACCTCTCGCTGCTCGCCGAGTACCCCTTCGAGGAGCGGATCGGCAACTCGGTGGTGCTCGCCGAGCCGGCCGGGGTGGTCGCGGCGATCACCCCGTGGAACTACCCGCTGCACCAGATCGTGGCCAAGGTCGTGCCCGCCCTGGCCGCCGGCTGCCCGGTGGTGCTCAAGCCCGCCGAGGACACCCCGCTGGTCGCCCGGCTGTTCGCGCGGCTGGTGCACGAGGCCGGCTTCCCCGCCGGGGTGTTCAACCTGGTGACCGGTACCGGCGCGGCGGCGGGTGCGGCGCTGGTCGGGCACCCGGAGGTGGACGTGGTCTCGTTCACCGGCTCCACCGCCGTCGGCCGGACCGTCGCCGAGACCGCCGGTCGGGGCATCAAGCGGGTGGCGCTGGAGCTGGGCGGCAAGTCGGCCAACGTGGTGCTGCCCGGCGCCGACCTGACCCGTGCGGTGAACGCCAACATCGCCAACGTCTTCGCCAACTCCGGCCAGACGTGCAGTGCCTGGACCAGGCTGCTGGTGCACCAGGACCAGTACGAGGAGGCGGTCACGCTCGCCGCGAAGGCCGCCGCCAAGTACCTCCCGGGCGATCCGGCCGATCCGCAGACCCGGGTCGGGCCGGTGGTCAGCGCCCGGCAGCGGGAGCGGGTGCGCGGCTACATCACCGGCGCGCTCGCCGAGGGCGCCCGTCTGGTCGTCGGCGGCGCGGACGCCCCGGCGGGCCTGGACACCGGCTTCTACGTCCAGCCGACCGTACTCGCCGATGTCACCCATGACATGACGGTGGCTCAGGAGGAGGTCTTCGGACCGGTACTGGCCGTGCTGGCCTACCGCGACGAGGAGCACGCCGCCGAACTGGCCAACGGCACCGAGTACGGCCTGGCCGGCGGCGTCTGGGCGGCGGACACCGACACCGCCGCCGCCTTCGCCCGCCGTCTCGACACCGGCCAGGTCGACCTCAACGGCGGCCGCTTCAACCCGCTCGCCCCGTTCGGTGGTTACAAGAACTCGGGGCTCGGCCGTGAGCTGGGCCGCCACGGCCTGGAGGAGTTCCTGCAGCGCAAGTCCCTGCAGTACTGAGGCAGTACGGCCGACGTGCGTGGGGAGCCCGGTGGTTCCGGGCCCCCACGCGCATCGGCCGCGCGGGCGTCAGACCAGGTCGACACCCGGGTAGAGCGGGAAGCCCGCGAGCAGGTCGGCGGCGCGCTTGGCGACGCCCTCCGCGAGGGCGCCGTCCAGGGCGTACTGGGCCTTGGAGGGGGCGCCGGCGGCGGTGGTGACGGGGGCCGTGCCGCGCAGGACGGTGTCGATCAGGGCCGCGACCTCGTCCATCTCGGCGACACCCAGGCCCCGGGTGGTCAGCGCGGGGGTGCCGAGCCGGACGCCGGAGGTGTACCAGGCGCCGTTCGGGTCCCGCGGGACGGCGTTGCGGTTGGTGACGATGCCGGAGTCCAGCAGCGCCGCCTCGGCCTGACGGCCCGTCAGGCCGTAGCCGGAGACGTCGGCGAGCACCAGGTGGTTGTCGGTGCCGCCGGTGACCAGCGTGCCGCCGCGGCGCAGCAGGCCCTCGGCGAGGGCCTGCGCGTTGTCGACCACGCGCCGGGCGTACGTCCGGAACTCGGGGCGGCGGGCCTCGGCGAAGGCGACCGCCTTGGCGGCCATCACGTGCGAGAGCGGGCCGCCGAGCACCAGCGGGCAGCCGCGGTCGACGTGTTCGGCCAGCTCGGAGGTGCAGAGCACCATGCCACCGCGCGGGCCGCGCAGCGACTTGTGGGTGGTGGTGGTGACGATGTGGGCGTGCGGCACGGGATCGTGGTCGCCGGTGAGCACCTTGCCCGCGACCAGGCCGGCGAAGTGCGCCATGTCGACCATCAGGGTCGCGCCGACCTCGTCCGCGATCTCGCGCATCGTACGGAAGTTGACCAGCCGCGGGTACGCGGAGTAGCCGGCCACCAGGATCAGCGGGCGGAACTCGCGGGCGGTGGCGCGCAGCGCGTCGTAGTCGATCAGGCCGGTGACCGGGTCGGTGCCGTAGCTGCGCTGCTCGAACATCTTGCCGGAGATGTTCGGCCGGAAGCCGTGGGTCAGGTGGCCGCCGGTGTCCAGGGACATGCCGAGCATCCGCTGGTTGCCGAGCTCGCGGCGCAGCTCGGCCCAGTCCTGCTCGGTGAGGTCGTTGACGTTGCGGACCTCGGCGCGCTTCAGGGCGGGGCTCTCGACGCGCTGGGAGAGGACGGCCCAGAAGGCGGTCAGGTTGGCGTCGATGCCGGAGTGCGGCTGGACGTAGGCGTGGTCGGCGCCGAAGAGCGCGCGGGCGTGCTCGGCGGCGATCGTCTCGACGGTGTCGACGTTGCGGCAGCCCGCGTAGAAGCGGCGGCCGGCGGTGCCCTCGGCGTACTTGTCGCTGAGCCAGTTGCCCATCGCGAGCAGGACGGCCGGGGAGGCGTAGTTCTCGCTGGCGATGAGCTTGAGCGAGGCGCGCTGGTCCTCGATCTCCTGGCCGATGGCGGCGGCGATCCGGGGCTCCACCTCGCGGACGACGTCGAGGGCGCTGCGGAAGGCGGTGTTGGCGGTGGCGCTCGCGGCGGTGTGCGGCGCGGCGGGCACGGCAGGGGTGGCGGGCACGGCGGGCGTGACGGGCACGGCGGGCGTGGCGGGCGTGGCCAAGGCGGTCTCCTCGTGACAGGCGGACGAGTACGGACGGCCCAGGCGCTCGGCAACATGGCGTGCGGGTGCACGGAGCCGCTTCCCGATGGTCGATTCCATCCGTGCGCGCCAGTCGCGGCTCACCGGGATCGTATCAATGCGCCGGCGGGTGTGGCGGAGATCTCAGAATGCGGGACAGGCCGCCGTCTTTGCCCCGGTATGCCCGTTCTTCTGCAACGGCAGTATTGCAGCGGAATGAAGCCGTCACAATCCCCGAAACATTGCGCCCGAACTGCGCCGGGAATGATTTGCGAAAGTCCGGCGGTGTCCGATCTGATGGCGTTCGGCAGGTCACCGGGAAACCCCCGCGGGCCGGTCCGGAAATGCACACCAGCGCACCCTCACCCACGGGGCGGCGGAGAATTCGGGGAGTACGCCTCTCATGGCAGCGGTCGACACAGTCACAGAGCCCTCCGGAGCCGATGCCGCCGGGACGGCGACCTCCGGGGGAGCGACCCCGGAGGAGACGCCCGCCGAAGGGCCGCCCGGGGAGGCGCCCGCCGAGGGCGCGCCGACCGCCGCACCGGCGCCGGCCCCGCAGAGCCTGCTGCGCCGGATCCGCCGCGACCGGGTCGGCACCGCCGCCCTCGTGGTCGTCCTGCTCTTCCTGCTGCTCGCCGCCGCCGCCCCGCTGATCGCCGCCCTGTACGGCAGGAACCCGGTCGAGCACTACGGCCAGAACACGCCCGGCCTGCTCAGCGACGGTGGGCTGCCGATGGCGCCGAACGGCGGGATCTCCGGAGACTTCTGGTTCGGCCTGGAGCCCGGGCTCGGCCGGGACGTCCTCACCCAGCTGCTCTACGGCATCCGGACCTCGCTGCTGATCGCCTTCGCCTCGGCCACCGTCACCACCGCGCTCGGGGTGCTCGCCGGTGTCGCGGTGGGCTACCTCGGCGGGCTCGCCGACCGGCTCTTCGGCTTCCTCTCCAACGTGCTGCTGGCCTTCCCGACGCTGCTCCTGCTGCTCGCGCTGAGCCCCGTCATCCAGTCCCGGCTGGTCGATCCCGGCACCGCGGAACCCGAGTGGATGCAGTTCCTGGTCCTGATCCTGGTGTTCTCCGCGTTCGGCTGGATTCCGCTCGCACTTTCCCTCCGGGCTTCCGTGCGGTCACTTCGGGAAAGGGATTTCGTGCAGTCCGCCCGGGCGCTCGGCGCGAGCGGATTCCATATCGTGTTCCGTGAACTCCTGCCGAATGTCCGGGCGCAGCTCCTGGTGCACGCGACGATGGCGGTGCCGACCTTCGTCGCCGCCGAGGCGGTGCTGTCCTTCCTCGGCGTCGGCATCAACGAGCCGGTCCCGGACTGGGGCCGCATGATCGCCCGCGGCTCCGAGGTCTTCCAGGCCGACCCGACGTACATGTTCTTCCCCGGTGTGGCGCTGCTGCTCTTCGTGCTCGCCTTCAACCTGCTCGGGGACGCCGTCCGGGACGCGCTCGACCCGCGCGCCGCCCGCTGAGCCACACACCCCCGCCCCACCGAGTACCACCTCCCCTCCTTCCTTTCACCTAGCCGCCCCGCCCCGGGGCAAGGAGAGATTCGCCATGCGCTGGATCAAACCGTCCCTCGCCGTCATCGCCACCGCGGTGCTGGCGACCTCCTGCTCGGCCGGCGCGGGCTCCACCTCCGGCGCCGGCACCGCGGCCGCCGCCAAGGAGACCTCGCCGCTCACCGCCGCGCTCGGCACCGAGAAGGAGAGCGCCGGCCCGGCCCCCGCCGTCCCCGGCGCCCGCCCGGGCGGCACCGTGAACGTCTACAACACCACCGACTTCCGCCACCTCGACCCGCAGAAGGTCTACGCGGGCGCCGCGTACAACACCTCGCTGCTCTGGGGCCGTCAGCTGACCCAGTACCAGGTGGTGGACGGCAAGGCCAAGCTGGTCGGCGACCTCGCCACCGACACCGGGACCTCCGCCGACGGCGGCCGCACCTGGACGTACAAGCTGAAGGAGGGCGTGGCCTGGGAGGACGGCCAGCCGATCACCTCCCAGCAGGTCAAGTACGGCATCGAGCGCTCCTTCGGCAAGGGCTACGAGGTCGGCCCGCCGTACTGGCCGCAGTGGCTCACCGGCGAGGCCAGCTACGACGACGCCCGCAAGAAGTACGGCGGCCCGCAGGACGGCGACCTCGCCGCGATCGAGACCCCGGACGACCGCACCCTCGTCCTGCACTTCCCGCAGCCGCAGGCCGACGTGCCGTACATGGCCGCGCAGTCCTCCTCCTCGCCGGTGCGCAAGGACAAGGACACCGGCACGGACTACGACCGGCTGCCGTTCTCCAGCGGCCCGTACCGGATCGCCGAGCACGTCCAGAACACCCGGCTGGTGCTGGAGCGCAACCCGCACTGGAAGGCGGAGACCGACCCGATCCGCAACCAGTACCCGGAGAAGTTCGTCTTCACCTTCGGCAAGGAGGCGCTCAACATCAACCAGGAGATCCTCTCCGGCCGGGACGGCGGCGCCGACGCCACCACGGTGGCCACCCCGCTCTCCCCCGAGCTCTACCAGACCGTCGACACCGACCCCAAGGCCAAGGACCTGGTGGTCTCCGGCCGCCAGGGCGCCTTCGTCACCCAGCTCGTGATCAACAACGAGCGGGTGCCGGACGTCGAGGTCCGCAAGGCGCTGCACCTCGCCTACCCGCGCCAGCAGGCGCGCCAGGTCCAGGGCGGCAGCCGGGTGGGCGAGCTGGCCAGCACGCTCAGCTCCCCCGCACTGGTCGACTGGCAGAAGTACGACCTGTACCCGGCCAAGCCGGAGGGCGACCCGGAGGCCGCCAAGCAGGAGCTCGCCAAGGCCAAGCAGCCGCCGGCCGCGCTGACCTACGCGTACGCCAACACGCCGAACGGGCAGCGGGTCGCCCAGGTGCTGGTCGAGGGCTTCGCCAAGGCCGGGATCACCATCGTGCCGAAGCCGATCGACGCCAAGGCGCTGCTGGACGAGGCGCACCGCGCCGACTCCCCGTACGACCTGTTCGAGGAGACCAGCTCGGTCGACTGGCCGACGCCGTCCACGCTGATCCCGTTCTCCTTCGACGGCCGGGCCAACAGCGACCTGAACTCCGCCCGCTACCACAACGCCGAGGTGGACAAGGAGATCGACCGGATCAACCAGATCGGCGAGCCGCGCGCCAAGGCCACGGAGCTGTACGCGCTGGAGCGGACCGTGATGAAGGACGTGCCGGTGCTGCCCTTCGCCTACCCGACCGTGAACCAGCTGCGCGGCAGCAACGTCGGCGGTGCGTTCGTCCACCCGATCTACGGCTCGGTCGGCCTGGCCTGGCTCTACCTCAAGTCCTGACGCCCCGATCTCTCCGGTGGCCCGGCCCGTGCTGCGGGCCGGGCCACCGGGCCCCTCCCCCGCTCCTCCGCCCCTGTCCCGCCCCCTCCTCGACCCCGGACCGGCCATGCTCTCCTTCGCCCTGCGGCGGACCCTCCAGGCCCTCGCCGTCCTGGTCGCGGTCTCCGCCGCCGCCTTCGCCCTCTTCTACGCCGCCCCCGCCGACCCGGCCCGCGCGGCCTGCGGCCCGCGCTGCGACTCCGGCCAGGTCGCGTCCGTCCGCCAGAGCATGGGCCTGGACCAGCCGCTGCTCACCCAGTACACCGACTACCTCGCGGGGGTGGTGGCCGGGCGGGACATCAGCGACGTCGACGGCTCGGTCATCCACTGCGACGCGCCCTGCCTCGGCTACTCCTACCGGCTCCACCAGCCCGTCACCGAGGCCCTGGTCGACCACCTGCCGGTGACCTTCTCGCTCACCGCGGGCGCGCTCGCCGTCCTGATCCTGCTGGGCCTCGGCACCGGCTTCGTCTCCGCCCTGCGCCACGGGACCAGGACGGACCGGCTGCTCTCCGGCTTCACCCTGGTCGGCGCCAGCGTGCAGATCTACTTCCTCGGGTACGTCGCCCAGTGGGCGCTGGTCTACTCGACCGGCCTGCTGCCGCTGCCCTCCTACACCCCGCCGGCCGAGGACCCGGCCGCCTGGGCGGGCGGGATGCTGCTGCCCTGGCTCGTCCTCGGCTTCGTCAACTCGGCCGTCTTCGCCCGGCTCTCGCGCTCCCAGCTGCTGGAGACGATGAACGAGGAGTACGTCCGCACCGCGCGCGGCAAGGGCCTCGGCCGGCTGCGCACCCACCTCAAGTACACCTCGCGCGGCGCCGCCGGCCCGCTGGTGCAGCTGCTCGGTCTGGAGGCCGGCGCGCTGCTCGGCGGCGCGGTGATCACCGAGACGGTGTTCGGGCTGAACGGCGTCGGCACCTTCGCCGCCGAGGCCGTCTCCGGGCAGGACCTGCCCGCCGTGGTCGGCGCCGTGCTGCTCGCCGCCTGCTTCGTGGTGCTGTTCGTCGCCCTGGCCGACCTCGCGGTGGCCTGGCTCGATCCGCGCATCCGCCTCAGCTGACCCCCTCTGGAGTGTTCCGATGACCCCCTCCACCGAAGCGGTGCTCAGCGTCCGCGACCTGTCCGTCTCCTTCGCCGACCCGCGCGGCGGCGCTCCCGTGCAGGCCGTCCGCGGCCTCTCCTTCGACCTCGCCCGGGGCGAAGTCCTCGGCCTGGTCGGCGAGTCCGGCTCCGGCAAGTCCGCGACCGGCCTCGCCGTGCTCGGCCTGCACGACCCGCGCACCACCACCGTCACCGGCTCGATCCGGCTCGGCGGCCGGGAGCTGGTCGGCGCGGACGAGGGCGTGCTGCGCGAGGTGCGCGGCGGCCGGGTCGCCCTGGTCTTCCAGGACGCGCTCACCTCGCTCAGCCCGTTCCACGGCGTGGGTGCGCAGCTGGCCGAGATGTACCGGCTGCACCACCCCGGCGCCGGTCGCGCCGAGGCCCGGCGGCGGGCCGCCGCCATGCTGGACCGGGTCGGCATCCCGGCCGCCCGGGTCCGCGACTACCCGCACCTCTTCTCGGGCGGCATGCGCCAGCGGGTGATGATCGCCATGGCGCTGATGAACGACCCCGACGTGCTGATCGCCGACGAGCCGACCACCGCGCTGGACGCCCGCGTCCAGCGGCAGGTCCTCGACCTGCTGGGCGAGTTGCAGCGCGAGCACGGCACGGCGGTGCTGCTGGTCAGCCACGACCTCGGCGTGGTGGCCGGGACGACCGACCGGACGCTGGTGCTGCGCGCCGGCGAGCAGGTGGAGTCGGCGCCGACCGCCGAACTGCTGGCCGCGCCGCAACAGCCCTACACCCGGGCGCTGGTGGGGGCCGCGCTCACCAACGAGACGGTGCCGGGCACGCCGCTGGCGACCGTGGACGACCCGTCGCCGTCGTTCGCCTTCGCGCCGCGGCCGACCGCCGCCCCCGAGCGCTGGCTGGTCGAGGTCGAGGACCTCGCCGTCCGCTTCCCCGGGCGCCGGCTCCTGACCGGCCGGCGCGCCGAGCCCGTCCGCGCGGTCGAGGGCGTGAGCCTGCGGATCGCCCCCGGCGAGACACTGGGCCTGGTCGGCGAGTCCGGCTCCGGCAAGTCCACCACCTCCCGCGTGCTGGCCGGCCTCCAGCCCGTGAGCGCCGGCCGGGTGCGCTACGACGGCGTCGACGCCACCACCCCGGACCGGGCGCTGCGCCGGCGGCTCAGCCGGGAGATCCAGCTGGTCTTCCAGGACCCGTACGCCTCGCTCAACCCGCGCCGCACCGTCGCCCAGACCCTCGACACGCCGCTACGCCTGCACACCGCGCTCGGCCCGGCCGAACGGCGCGAGCGGTCCGCCGAGTTGCTGGAGCAGGTCGGCCTGCCGGCCGCGCACCTGGACCGCTACCCGCACGAGTTCTCCGGCGGCCAGCGCCAACGGATCGGCATCGCCCGGGCGCTCGCCCCCGAACCCCGGCTGATCATCGCCGACGAACCGGTCTCCGCCCTGGACGTCTCGGTCCAGGCCCAGGTGCTCAACCTGCTGATGGAGCTGCGCGAACGCCTGGGCGTCGCCTTCCTGTTCGTCTCGCACGACCTCGCCGTGGTGCGGCACTTCTGCGACCGCGTCGCGGTGATGCACGGCGGCCGGCTGGTCGAAGCCGCCGACCGCGACCGGCTGTTCAGCGCGCCGCACACCGACTACACCAGGGAGCTGCTCGCCGCCGCGCACTGAGGGTGTGTCGCCGCCCGCCCACTGCGCCGCTCCGCATACGATCGGCTACCGGCAGCGACTCCCGCCACCCCAGAGAAGGGGTTCCCGATGACCCTCGTCAGCCAAGCCGCCACCCTGCTCCAACTGTTGGGCCGGCTCCACCCCGAGGCCCTGGACGGCATCCGCCCGCACCTGCCCGTCCTCGGGCCGACCCGCCACGTCCACCTCGCGGCGCACAGCAGTGGACAGACCGACCTCAACCCGCAGCCGATCCCGCCCGGCGCCACCGAACTGCGGCTGGCCGTCGCCGGGACGGTCAACGCGGTGGCCAACGCGGCCATCACCGCACGCCTGTCCGGCGGGGACCCGCGCACCATCCTCACCGAGGTCGGGGACGACTGGTGCCCGACCCCGCCGGACCGGCGCATCCCGTGGCCCCGGCACTGGCCCTTCCCCTGGCCGCCCGGCGAGCCCTACCCGATCGACGCCGACTACGCCACGCCCGCCGTCCAGGCGCAGGCGGCGCTCGCCTTCCAGGCCTACGCCGCCGGGGTCGCGGACGAGGAGCTGGGCGGCGCCTTCGGCGACCTGGCGGAGCGGCTCGGCGAGGCGGCGATCGGGAACGCGGGCTGAGCCACCACGTGCCGGCGGCGTGAGGCCGTCGGGGCGGCGGCGTGAGGCCGTCGGGGCGGCGTCCACCCCGGAGCTCCGCCCCGACGGCTGCGTCGGGGCGGAGGCGCGGGCCTCAGCGGATCGTCGCGAACGCCTCGTCGACCGCCGCGCAGGTCGCCTCGACGTCGTCCTCGGTCACCGCCGCCGACACGAACCAGCAGGCCAGCCCGTACGCGTTGACATGGATGCCGCGTTCCACCAGGGCGTGCCGGAAGGCTCCGTAGCGCCCCTGGTCCAGCGTGAGGGTGTCGCGGTACTGCCTGGTCGGCGCGCCGTCGGCGGAGAACACCACCTGGAACATCGCGCCGACGCCCTGCACCGCGCACGGGACGCCGTGGTCGTGGGCGGCCCTGCGGACGGCGGTCATGATGCGCCGGCCGGCCGCGTCGATCCGGTCGGTGACCGCCGGGTCCGCGAGCCGGGTGAGCGTCACGAGCGCGGCGGTGGCGCAGAGCGGGGAGCCGTTGTACGTCCCGCCGTGCTTCACCCGGTTGGCGGCCACCTCGCCCATGATGTCGGCCCGGCCGGCGAAGGCCGCGATGGGCAGCCCCCCACCGAGCGCCTTGGAGTAGACGGCCAGGTCGGGAACGACACCGAACAGGGCCTGCGCGCCGCCCGGGCCGGTGCGGAAGCCCGTGCACACCTCGTCGAAGATCAGGACCAGGCCCCGCCTGGTGCACTCCTCGCGCAGGACCTCCAGGAAGCCCGGGGCCGGCATGGTGCAGGCGTTGTTGGCGACGATCGGCTCGCAGATCACCGCCGCGATCTCGCGCTGGTGCGCGTCCAGCACGGTGCGCAGCGCCTCGGGGTCGTTCCACGGGCAGACCAGCACGTCCTCGACCACGCCCGCCGGGATGCCCGGGGAGTGCGGCAGGGCCGCCGGCGCCTCGTAGGGGCCGACCTCGGCGGCGGTGGGCCGGTTGGAGATCGCCAGGGTGTCCACCCAACCGTGGTAGTGCCCCTCGAACTTGAGGATTCTGGACCGCCCGGCGAAGCCACGGGCCGCCCGGACCGCCCCCTGGATCGCCTCCGAGCCCGAGTTGGCGTACCGCACCAGATCGGCGCAGGGGACCATCCGCTGGATCTGCTCGGCCAGTTCGATCTCCGGCAGGTTGCAGGTGCCGAACATGGTGCCGGTCTGCAGGACGGCGCCCAGCGCCCCGGCGAGATCCGGGTCGGCGTGACCGAGGACGGCGCTGCCGTAGGAGATCAGGAAGTCCACGTACTCGTTGCCGTCGGCGTCCCAGATGTGCGCGCCGGAGCCGCGCTCGATGTACAGGGGGTACGGGTGCGGACCGGTGGAGGTGATCCGGGAGGACGAACTGACGCCGCCGGCCAGGGACTTCCCGGCCCGGTCGAACAGGGCCCGGCTGGTGTCCGTCCGGGGCCCCACCGGTGTGACGGTGTCCGGTACGGAGTCGAGGGTCTGTCGAGGATTCATCCGCTCGTCCTGTCGTAGTGGTTCGGTTGCGGGGTGGTTCGGATGCGTGGCGGTTCGGTTGCGGGGTGGTTCGGATACGCGGTGGTGGTCGTGCGGGCTCGGCGCTCGGCGCTCGGCGCTCGGCGCTCGGCGCTCGGCGCTCGGCGCTCGGCCGGATGGGCGCCCTTGACGACTGTCGCCGTCAACCCGAAAACTGATCGCTCGTCATGTTCTCGTCATATTGAGGGAGTTGTATTCGTGGTCGCGAAGATCTCGGTGGTGACGGGGGCGGGCAGCAACGTCGGGCGGGCCTGCGCGCTGGCGCTGGCGGCGGACGGCTGGTCGGTCGTCCTGGTCGGCCGGCGCAAGGACGCCCTGGAGGAGACCGCCCGGCTGGCCGGACCGTCCCTCGCCCACCGGCTGGTGCCGCTGCCCGCGGACATCACCGATCCCGCGGCCGTGCGCGAGCTGTTCGCCCAGATCGCGCTGCGCTTCGGCCGGCTCGACCTCCTGTTCAACAACGCGGCCGACACCATGCCCTACATCCCGACCGAGGACGTCGCCGCCGAGGACTGGGACCGGGTGCTCGGGTCCATCGCCACCGGCAGCTTCCTCTGTGCCCAGGCCGCGTACCGGATGATGAAGGAGCAGTCACCGCGCGGCGGTCGGATCATCAACAACGGCGCACCGTCGGCCCACGTCCCCCGCCCCGACTCGATCGCCTTCACCGCCGCGAAGCACGCGGTGGCCGGCCTGACCAAGTCGCTCTCCCTGGACGGGCGCCGGTACGACATCGCCTGCGGGCAGATCGACATCGGCAACGTGACGCCCGCCGACCGGGAGCAGCCCGCCGCCCGCCAGGCCGACGGCAGCCTCCGGGTCGAACCGACCATGGACGTCCGCCATGTCGCGGAAACCGTGGTGACGATGGCGGCGCTGCCGCTCGGCGTGAACATCCCGTCGGTCACGGTGATGCCGAGCGCCATGCCCTACGTCGGCCGTGGCTAGGCCCGGGCCGCTCGGCCCGCGGTGCCGGGCCCCGGACGCCCGCCCCCGGCCCGGGCGCGGTACCTGACCGTGCTCGGCGCCGGGGCGCCCCCGGCCACGACGGGCAGGCCCGCGACGTACGCCTCGACCTGGACGCCCGGGCCGAGCCGGCCGTACAGCTCCCAGGCGATCATGCGATGCAGCCCGTCGAGATGGGTGAGCCCGTCCGGTTGCCGCAGCCCCTGGTAGTCGGTGCTGTCGATGGCCGGGATGCTCAGGAAGACCGGGCTGAACGGCGCCTCGGCCTGGCGGCTCAGCTTGCGGCCGCAGGAGGGGTTCAGCCGGGCGTAGCCGGCACCGATCCGGCGCAGCCGCGCCGCCGCCTCGCCGACGGTCATCCCGGCGGTGGGGACGAGCTCCAGCTCGCCGCCCTCGCCGAGGTGCCAGGGCAGCACGGTGTCGAGCACCTCGGTGCGGTCCAGCAGGACCCTGCCCCAACTGCCGAACATCCCCTCGGCGGTGAGCAGATGCGCGTCGCCGTCGCTGTTGGAGTTGTCCTCGTGCTCCCGGTCCACCGGGTGGTCGCGGCGGTAGAGGCGGAGCACGGAGTCGAAATCGAGCCTGTCGAGAATGCGCATCGGCAGCGGATCCTTCGTCGTCGGGGCAGGGGCAGGGGCAGGTGGGAAGGCGGGAAGGAGCGGACGTGGGGCAGCGGGGAGCCGGGCGCGCAGGCGGGTGCGTCGTTCAGTTCGGCTTCACGTACTCCGCGAAGTGCCGCTCGGCGAACAGCTCGGGCCACTGCCCGCCGTCCAGTCCGAGCGCCCTCCCCCGGGCCAGCAGATGCCGCCAGTACGGCTTGACCGGCGGCCAGCTGACGCCGCACTGGCAGTACGAGCTGTCCACCATGTACCGCTCGCCGCGCCGGCCCGCGGGCGACGGGCGACGGGCGTGGAAGAGCGCCGAATGGAGGAGCACGGTGGAACCGGGCGGGAGTTCGTCGATCACCACCTCGCCGGGGATTTCGGCGGTGCCGAGATGCGCTCTGGCACGCTTTCCCGCGAGTTCCCGGTGCGAACCGGGGAGGATCGCGAGAGCGCCCACCGTCCGGTCCAGTCCGCCGAGATAGTGCAGGGCGTGGACCATGATTTTCGAACGATCCGCGTGCGGTCCCTGCTCGTAGTCGTGGTGCCATTCCTTGCCGGCCGACCCGGGAGCCTGGCGATTGCTGTGCATGTGGTGGAAGACGAAATCGGGACCGAGCAGTCGGGCGATTATCGAGAGCAGCGGGGGGTGGCCGACGAGTTCACCGTGGGCGGCCAGCTCTATCTCCAGGACGGCGGGAGTTCCGAATGACTCGGGATCGAGGCAGGCTGCGATCGAGCGGTCCCGGAGCCCGCTGTCCACCCACCGGTCGACCTCGGGTTCCAGCCGCTCGACCAGGTCTGCCGGCAGGAAAGCGGGAAGGACCAGATAGCCGAGCTCGAAGAACTGGGCGGCCTGGTCGGTATCGAGTGCAAGGGTGCTCTGATGGTCCATTCTCGGAACTCCAAGAGAGTTGTCGGTGCGGTCGGTCCGTCCGGTCACGGCCGTGTCGGCCGTTCGAGCGGATCCTGGAGGCTTCGTGCGACGACCGGTTGCAGAATCGCGTTACCTGGTGCTTCACCTGAATTCCACCGAACAGGTACTAGGAATATCCCGGCGCGGTCGGACTCATGCGGATTACCGGGACAATGACCGGATGTCTTCGCTCTGGCCGGGATCGACCAGGATCGGCCGGTCGTTCAGGAACAGTGGATTCCGCCCGAACGGCAGCGGAGGCCGAATCCGGCCGGGGCAAGGGAAATCGAGACGAATTCGCCGACGGGCGGCTCCGGGCGGGCCGCCGGGCCGGAGGCACCACCGGCCGGTCCCGCGCCGGACGGCGGCGCCGGCGCGGCCGCTCGTCCGCAGCCCCCCGACCGGGCAGACACTCTGAGTAACCGTTAGAGCGCCCTGCGCTGGACCGGATCGTCCGGGCCGACAGGCGCACGACTCCCCGTCAAGCCCACCGCCCGGCGGAAATCCCGGGGACGGACGGGTAGCGTGTGTACGTCAGTATCCGGGTGGGGGCTCCCGAGAGCGTCACGGTGCGTAACGACCTGTCGACGCACTCCGTGCGTCCGCCGCACGGGTGCCGGCTGCCTCGTCCGCCCGGACGCGGCACGGACCGCTCCGAGGACACCGCGACATGCCTACCCCGACCACCGCGTACGTCGGCCGACCGGCCCTGGTCGCGGGCCCCCACCTCGTCCGGGCCGAGCGGATCCGCGACGACATCCTCGCCCGCAACCCCGGCTACTCGCCCCGGCAGGCCCAGACCGTGCGGATGGCCCTGAGCAACCTGCCCGGCACCCGCCGGTACTTCCAGCCGTACGAGGTCGTCACCTCGCCCGACCGCACCGCCGCCGAGCGCAAGGCCACCACCATGGCCGACCTGCTGGCCGCCGCCGAGCAGGCCGCCGCCGAGGCGATGGCGAACGCGGGCGTGCACGCCGAGGACGTCGACTGCGTCGTCGTCAGCAGCGCGACCGGGGACGGGATGCCGGGGCTGGACATCCTCCTCCAGCAGCAGCTCGGACTCCGCCCGGACATCAGCCGCCGGCCGATGACGCAGCTGGCCTGCGCGGGGGGCGCGCACGTGCTGATCGCGGCTCAGGAGTACCTGGCCCGGAACCCCGCGGGCGTCGTCCTGGTGGTGGCCGGCGAGTCCCTCTCTTCGCTCTACCAGGACACCCAGACCTCGATCGAGGACCAGATCTACAAGGGACTCTGGGGGGACATGGTCGGCGCGGCCGTGGTCACCGGCGAGCAGCGCACGCCCGGGCTGCGCCTCGGCCACAGCCTCGAGTACACGATCCCCCTGACCACCGACCGGTACCGCAAGCTGACCGACGAGCGCGGCGACCACTTCGCCTCCACCCGGGCCTCGCTCCGCTCGGTCACCGACCTGGGGCCGGCCCTGCTCACCTGGCTGGACCGACACGGCGGCCGGGAGCTCGACTTCGGCGTCCTGCACCCAGGCGGGCCCGCGATCCTCGACAGGCTCGGCACGCTGCTCGGCGTGGACGAAGCCTTCCTCCGGCACTCCAAGGCGGTGCTCGCCGAGGAGGGCAACCTGGGTGGCGCGACGGTCTTCTCCGTCCTGTCCCGGACCCACCGGACACCCCCGGCCGCGGGTGCGCGCGGCCTCGTCTTCGGCCTCGGCCCGGGGGTCGCCCTCAGCGCGCTGCTGGTCAGCTGGGCCGGCTCGGCCGACTGAGCGCGCACCGCCCGGGTGCGTCCCGCCCGGGTGCTGCCGCCGTCGGGCCGGACCGCGGCGGAGCGGCGGGGCCGAGCGCCGGCCGAGGCCCGATCGCCGGCAGGTCTTCGATCATCGGCAGGACATCTAGCACCGACCGGGGACGATCCGATCGTTGACACGGGGTCGGGCATCGACCGATCTACGAGCCACAGCAGGGAATCGAGCAGTGACACGGCACCGAGCAGCGACAGGACGACGATGTCACCGCCGTACTCACCTGCGCGAAGGCTTGCGGGGCGCCCGCGCCGGCAGCCGGCCGACGCTCACCACCAGGCAGACGCCGACGACCACGATCGCCCCGCCCACCAGGGTGGGGCCGGTCAGCGGCTCGGCCAGCACCAGGGAGCCGAGCAGTACCGCCACCACGGGGTTCACATACGCGTAGGTGGCGACCAGGGTCAGCGGCGCGGACTGCAGCAACCAGGCGTACGCGGTGAAGCCGACCAGTGAGCCGACCACCACCAGGTAACCGAGCGCCAGCCAGGACCGGGTGGAAAAGGCGCCGAGGTCCAGCCCGTGCTGCTCACCGCGCGCCAGTCCGATCAGCACATTGCCCAGCCCACCGACGACCATCTGGTACGCGCTCGCCGCGAAGACGTTGCCCGGCATCGGGATCCGCTTGGCGGCGAACGAGCCGGCCGCCCAGGTCAGCGTGGCGCAGACGACCGCGATCACACCGGCCGGTGCGATGTCCCCGCCGATCGCGGGTGCGGAGAGCACCGCCAGACCGGCCAGCCCGAGCAGCACCCCGGCCAGCTCGACGGGCTTGGGCCGGTCACCGGTCGTCGCCGTGAGCAGCACCATCCAGAGCGGGACGACCGCCACCAGCAGGGCGGCCAGCCCGGACGGTATGGAGTTCTCGCCGAGCACGACCAGCCCGTTGCCGCCGGTCAGCAGCAGCAGTCCGACCAGCGCGGAGGAGCCGAACTGCCGCCGGTCCACCCGGAGTCCGGCGCGGCCCTGCCGGAACAGGACGAAGCCGCCGAGCAGCAGCCCGGCGACGACGAATCGCGCCCCGGCGGAGAGGAACGAGGGCATCGTCTCCAGGGCGATCCGGATCGCCAGATAGGTCGAGCCCCACACCACGTACACCACGGCGAGTGCCATCCAGACCGCGCTGCCGAGGCCCGCCGGACCGGGTACGGCGTCGGCGGGGATGCCGGCCGGGGCCGTGGCGGGCGTGCGCGAGACGGGAGCTGTCATGGGTGTCCCCCTTGGACGGTACTGGCGGTCATCCGCCATGACAGCGCATCAGCACACCCGCGCGCCAGTGGGTATCACCAGACGATCGCCGCAGCCCTCCTGGGCGCTCGGCGCAGGCGCTACGGTGGGCGCTCCCCCAGCCGGGAGGGACCGCGCACCAGGGGGCCACTTGTCCGACGCACCGCCCGCCGACCGTGACACCGCGCCGCCCGCCGACCGGTCCGACGCACCGCCCGCCGACCGTGACACCGCGCCGCCCGCCGACCGGTCCGACGCACCGCCCGCCGCCCTGCCGTTCTTCGTCTACGGCACGCTCCGCACCGGCGGCCGCAACCACGCCGTCCACCTGGCCGGGCGCTGCGCGGACGTCCGGCCCGCCGTGCTGGACGGCGCCGCGCTGCACGACGGCCCGGGCTTCCCGTACGCGGTACCGGACGCGACGCCCGGCCGGTGCATCGTCGGCGAGCTGGTCACCGTGCGCCCCGGCGCGTACGCCGCCGCGCTCGCCGCGCTCGACCACCTGGAGGACTGCCGGGCCGACGGCACCGGCGAGTACGTGCGCAGACGGCTGACCGTCCGTGCGAGGGCCGGGGGCGCCGAGGGCACCGAGGACACCGAGGGCAGCGGGACCGCCGAGGAGGCCTGGGTCTACCTGGCCGGACCGGCCGTCGCCGCCCGCCTGCACACCCGGCCGGCACTCGTCCCGTCCGGGGACTGGACCCGCCGCGACGCACCCGGGGCGGGCGACGACCGCCGGGCGGGCTGAGGACGCGGTGCCGCACGCGCCCCGCGGCGGGCACCCTCAGGGCTTGCCGACCCCCGTGGCGACCCGGTCACCAAGCGCTTTGTCGACATTGCGCCAGTACTGCACCGCACGTTCCAGCACCGGGTCGCTGACCCCGGCCTTCAGATGGCCGACGATGTTGGCGACCAACCGGTCCCGCTGCGCGTCGTCCAGCACCTGGCGGACCATCGTGCCCGCCTGCCCCCAGTCGTCGTCCTCGGCGTGCAGCGAGTACGCCTCGCGCACCATCTCGCCCGCGGTCTGCCACCCGGCGGCCGGGTCGTCGTAGCGGGCCGCGTCCGCGGCCGGCCCGCCCTTGGAGTTGGGCGCGTACGGCGCGGCGGTGCGGGCCGGGTCGAACCGCATCGGGCCGTCCTTGGCGTACGAGTGGACCGGCACGTGCGAGCGGTTCGGCGGCAGCTGCGCGTAGTTGGGGCCGATCCGGTACCGGTGGGTGTCGGGGTAGGAGAAGATCCGCCCGAGCAGCATCTTGTCCGGCGAGACGCTGATCCCCGGGACCAGGCTGGACGGCTCGAAGGCGGCCTGCTCGATGTGGATGAAGTAGTCCTCGGGATTGCGGTTGAGGGTCATCCTCCCGACCTTGATCAGCGGGAAGTCGCCGTGCGGCCACACCTTGGTCAGGTCGAAGGGGTTGAACCGGTACCCGGGCGCCCGGTCGAACGGCATGACCTGGACGTACAGCGTCCAGGACGGGTGGTCGCCGCCCTCGATGGCCTCCCAGAGGTCCTGCCGGTGCAGGTCCGGATCGGAGCCGGCCAGCCGGTCGGCGTCGTCCTGGCCGAGGAAGTCGACCCCCTGGTCGGTCTTGAAGTGGTACTTGACCCAGAACCGCTCACCGCTCGCGTTGATCCACAGGTAGGTGTGCGAGCCGTAGCCGTTCATATGCCGGTACGACTTCGGGATGCCGCGGTCGCCCATCAGCCAGGTGACCATGTGCGCGGACTCCGGCGAGAGCGTCCAGAAGTCCCACTGCATGTCATGGTCGCGCAGGCCGTTGTCCGGACGGCGCTTCTGCGAGCGGATGAAGTCCTGGAACTTGATGGTGTCGCGGACGAAGAAGACCGGCGTGTTGTTGCCGACCAGGTCGTAGTTGCCGTCCTCGGTGTAGAACTTCAGCGCGAAGCCGCGCGGGTCGCGCCAGGTGTCCGGGCTGCCCTGCTCGCCGGCCACGGTCGAGAAGCGGGCCAGCATCTCGGTCCGCTTGCCCGGCTGGAACAGGATCGCCCTGGTGTACCGGCTGACGTCCTCGGTGGTCTCGAAGACGCCGTAGGCCCCGGCCCCCTTCGCGTGCACCACCCGCTCGGGCACCCGTTCCCGGTTGAACTGGGCCATCTTCTCGATCAGGTAGTGGTCGTGGAGCAGGATCGGACCGTCCCGGCCCACCGTGAGCGAGTGCTCGTCGCTCGGCACCGGGACACCGGCGTTGCTGGTGGTGATCGGGACCGCTGACTCGGACATGATGTCCTCCTTTGCGTACCGGACCTCGGGTACCCGCGGCTCGCGAACCGAATCCCGGACCCGAACCCCGGACCCGGACCCGGACCCCGGACCCCGCGCCCCGCGACGACCGCCCCGCGAGGACCGCCCCGCGGGACCCCCGCACGACGCTAACCCCGGCCGCCGGGGCCCGCCACCCTCGCCGGAGGCCGCCCCGGCGGCGGCGGGTAGGCTGCCGCCTGCACGTTTCCCCGTCCCCGAGGAGCCTCCCGGTGTCCGACCTCCCTCCGCCGATCACCGTCGTCGGGATCGGGGCCGACGGCTGGCCCGGCCTCGCCGCCACCTCCCGGGCGGCGCTGCGGGCGGCCGAGGTCGTGATCGGCGGACCCCGCCAGCTGGCGCTGCTCCCCGCCGAGGAGGTGGCCGCCGAACGGGTGTCGTGGCCGTCCCCGCTGCGCCCGGCCGTCCCCGGGCTGCTCGCCGAGCACGCCGACCGCCGGGTGGCGGTGCTGGCCAGCGGCGACCCGATGTTCTTCGGCATCGGCCGTACCCTCGCCGAGACCGTCGGCGCCGGACGGCTGCGCGTCCTGCCGCACCCCTCCTCCGTCTCCTACGCCTGCGCCCGGCTCGGCTGGCCGCTGGAGGCCACCGAGGTGGTCAGCCTGGTCGGCCGCCCCCTGGACACCCTGGCCCTCGCCCTGCACCCGGGCCGCCGGCTGCTCGTCCTCAGCGCCGACGCCGCCACCCCGGCCGCCGTCGCCGACCTGCTCACCGCGCGCGGCTTCGGCACCGCCCGGCTGCGGGTGCTGGAGCAGCTGGGCGGCCCCGGCGAGCGTGTACTGGACGGCCCCGCGGACGGCTGGACGCACCCGGCCGGCGACCCGCTCAACGTCATCGCGGTCGAGCTCGGCGACGGCCCGCGCAGCTCGCTCGTCCCGGGCCTGCGCGACGACGCGTACGAGAGCGACGGCCAGCTGACCAAGCGGCACGTCCGCGCCGCCACCCTGGCCACCCTGGCCCCGGCACCCGGCGAACTGCTCTGGGACGTCGGCGGCGGCTCCGGCTCGATCGCGATCGAGTGGCTGCGCGCCCACCGCGACAACCGGGCGGTGAGCATCGAGCACAACGCCGTCCGGGCCGAGCGGATCGGCCGCAACGCCGCCGCGCTCGGCGTACCCCGGCTGCGGGTCGTCACCGGCCCGGCGCCCGACGCGCTCGCCGGGCTGCCCGCTCCCGACGCCGTGTTCATCGGCGGCGGGCTCACCGCTCCCGGGCTGCTGGACGCCTGCTGGGCCGCGCTGCCGCCGGGCGGCCGGCTGGTCGCCAACACCGTGACCCTGGAGTCCGAGGCCCTGCTCACCGCCTGGTACCGGCGCCACGGCGGCGAACTGCTGCGCCTCGCCGTGGCGCACGCCGTCCCGGTGGGCGGCTTCACCGGCTGGCGGCAGGCGATGCCGGTCACCCAGTGGTCCGCCGTCAAGCCCCCCACCCCTCAGGAGGACGCCTCGTGACCGTCTACTTCATCGGAGCCGGCCCGGGCGCCGCCGACCTGATCACCCTGCGCGGCGCGCGCGTCCTGGCCCGCGCGCAGGTCTGCCTCTACGCGGGCAGCCTCGTCCCGCGCGAGCTGCTGGCCGAGTGCCCGGCCGGGGCCCGGCTGGTCGACACCGCGCAGCTGAACCTGGACCAGATCGTCGCCGAGCTGGTCGCCGCCCACGCGGCCGGCCAGGACGTGGCCCGGCTGCACTCCGGCGACCCGTCCGTCTTCAGCGCCGTCGCCGAGCAGATGCGCCGCCTCGACGCGGCGGGCGTGCCCTACGAGATCGTCCCCGGCGTGCCCGCCTTCGCCGCCGCGGCCGCCGCGCTCAAGCGCGAGCTGACCGTGCCGACGGTCGGCCAGACCGTCATCCTCACCCGGATCGCCAAGCGGGCCACCCCGATGCCCGAGGGCGAGGACCTCGCCACCCTCGGCCGCAGCGGCGCCCTGCTGGTGCTGCACCTCGCCGCCGGGTACGTCGACGACGTGGTCGAGCAGCTGCTGCCGCACTACGGCGCCGACTGCCCGGCCGCCGTGGTCGCGATGGCGAGCCGCCCGGACGAGCTGGTGCTGCGCGGCACCGTCGCCACCATCGCCGGGCAGGTCAAGGCGGCGGGCGTGGTCCGCACCGCCGTCATCCTGGTCGGCCGGACGCTGGCCGCCGAGCAGTTCCGCGACAGCCACCTCTACTCGGCCGACCGCGAGCGCCCGCACGAGCCCTGCGGGGCGTGATGCCGCGCCACCTGCTGATCCTCGGCGGCACGACCGAGGCCCGCGCCCTCGCCGCGGCACTGGCCGACGCACCGCCGAGGGTCACCAGCTCCCTCGCCGGACGGGTCGCCGAGCCTCGGCTGCCCGTCGGCGACGTCCGGATCGGCGGCTTCGGCGGGCCGGACGGGCTCGCCGCCTGGCTGCGCGCCGAGCGGGTGGACGCGGTGGTCGACGCCACCCACCCGTTCGCCGCCGTCATGTCGCGCAACGCCGCGCTGGCCGCCGCCGCGACCGGCGTCCCGCTGCTGGCACTGCGCCGCCCCGGCTGGGCGCGGGTGGAGGGCGACCGCTGGCATCCGGTGGAGTCGCTGGAGGCCGCCGCCGCCGTACTCCCCCGGCTCGGCCGACGGGTGTTCCTCACCACCGGCCGGCAGGGCATCGGCGCCTTCGCCCACCTCGACGGTCTGCACTTCGTGGCCCGCTCGGTCGACCCGCCCGAGCCGCCGATGCCGGCCTCGACCGACGTCCTGCTCGACCGCGGCCCGTTCACCCTGGACGGCGAGCGGGCGCTGCTGCGGGCGCACCGGATCGACGTCGTGGTCACCAAGGACAGCGGCGGGGCGGCCACCGCACCGAAACTGACCGCCGCCCGCGAACTCGGCCTGCCGGTGGTCGTCGTGGACCGTCCGCCGCCGCCCGCCGGAGTCCCGGTCGCCGCCTCGGTGCCGGCCGCGGTCGACTGGCTGGCGCAGCACCTCGGCCTGGCGCAGTGACGGACGCCGGGCCGCTGTGACGGACGCCGGCCCGCAGTGGGCCCCTGCCGCCTCGGATTCCGGCGGCCGCCGGAATCCGAGGCCGGCCGCCGGGCCTGGCGGGAGCGCCGGCCGCCGTGCGAGCATGCGGCCATGCAACTCCCCACCACGGCCGGCCTGGTCGAACGGATCGAGGCCGTCCGCATCGACGACCCGCACGGCTGGTCCGCCTGGACGGACACCGTGCCGGGCACCTCGATCGGCGTCTGGGAGGACGCCCAGGAGGTGCTGGCGCTGGTCGCGAAGCTGCCCGCGGCTCCCCTGATGCGCTGCTTCGTCCCGGGCTACGCCCTGCGCGCCCGGACCGGGGACCACCCGGTGTTCCCCCGGGTCGTCCTGTTCGAGATCGCGTTCTGCTTCGAGTGCAACGGCGCCTGGTCCTACGGTCCGGCCGTGGCCGGGGACAAGGCCCTGGCACACCAGACCTTCGACCCGGCCAGTGCGCCGGCCCGCGCCCTGCTGGACCGCTTCCGTCGCGCGAACGCCGCCCTGAAACCGATCGACTGACCCCGGCTCGGCCCGGCCCGACCCACCCGGGCCCGGGCCGGCGCGCCCCGGCGGGCCTGCCCCTAATCCCCGCGACACGCCGCTCCCGCGCTGCCAGGATGGGCCGATGAGAGACGATCAGCGCACCCGGACCGAGCAGACCGCCGACGAACGCGCCACCCTGGTCAGCTTCCTGGACTTCCAGCGCGACACCCTGGCGATGAAGTGCACCGGCCTGAGCACCGACCAGCTCCGCGAGCGCATCCTCCGGCCGTCCGAACTCTCCCTGCTCGGCATCGTCCGCCACCTCGCCGAGGTCGAGCGCGGCTGGTTCCGCAACACCTTCAACAACGAGGCCCACCCCGGCTTCTGGAAGCGTCCCGACGGCGGCTTCGCCGAGTTCGACGTCGACACCGCCGACCCCGAGGAGGCCTTCGCCGTCTGGCGCGGCGAGTGCGACCACGCCCGGGAACTCGTGGCCGCCGCCGAGTCGTTGGACGTCCTCGGACACCACGGCGAGGAGGCCTTCTCGCTCCGCTGGATCCTCACCCACATGATCGAGGAGTACGCCCGCCACAACGGCCACGCCGACCTCCTGCGCGAGCACCTGGACGGCACGACCGGCGAGTAGGCGGGCCCGGAGACAAGGACGGAGAACCGATGCGCACCGGCCGGAAGGAACGCGACGCCCCGGAGCCGACGGGGCCGTGGAATGAGATCACGCCCGGGCTCTGGATGGGCGGCCATTTCACCACCCCGCCCGGCCGGGCGCTCGAACCGGTGTTCGTGGAGCGGGAGTTCGACCTGGTGGTCAGCCTGTACACGCGGCCCGGGCACGGACCGGCGCCGGGGGTCGAGCACCTGGTCCGGGAGATCCCCGACGGGCCGCTCACGACCGGGCAGCTCCGGGCCGTCCAGGAGGCGGCGGCCCGCACCGCGGAGGCCGTCCACGGCGGTCGCAGCGTCCTGGTGCGCTGCCACTCCGGGTACAACCGCTCCGGGCTGGTGGTCGCCCAGGCCCTGGTCGACCTCGGCCACCGGCCCGACCGGGCGGTCGAGTTGATCCGCGAGCGGCGCTCGCCGTGGGCACTGAACACCACGGTGTTCGTGGACTACCTCACCACCGGACTGGACACCGCACAGCTGTTGGCCGGCCTCGGCGAACGAGACCGGCCAACGGGCTGATGAAGCTGATGGACCGTCAGATGTCGCGGAAGGTCTCGATCTGGGCGCCGATCGAGTTCAGGCGCTCGGCGAGGTCCTCGTAACCGCGGTTGATGACGTACACGTTGCGCAGCACCGAGGTGCCCTTGGCGGCCAGCATCGCGAGCAGGATGACGACGGCCGGGCGCAGTGCGGGCGGGCAGACCATCTCGGCGGCGCGCCAGCGGGTGGGGCCCTGGACGAGCACCCGGTGCGGGTCGAGCAACTTGATGTCCGCGCCGAGCCGGGTGAGTTCGGTCAGGTAGATGGCGCGGTTGTCGTACACCCAGTCGTGGATCATCGTGGTGCCGTGGGCGGACGCGGCGATCGCGGCGAAGAACGGCACGTTGTCGATGTTGATGCCGGGGAACGGCATCGGGTGGATGGTGTCGACCGGCGCGGTCAGCTTGGAGGGGCGCACGGTGAGGTCGACCAGCCGGGTGTAGCCGTTGTGGGCCCGGTACTCGGGAGTGCGGTCGTAGTCGAGGCCCATCCCCTCCAGCACCGCGAGCTCGATCTCCAGGAACTCGATCGGCACCCGGCGGATCGTCAGCTCGGAGGAGGTGACGACCGCGGCGGCGAGCAGGCTCATCGCCTCCACCGGGTCCTCGGCCGGGGTGTAGTCGACGTCGCGGGTGATCTCGGGCACGCCGTGCACGGTGAGGGTGGTGGTGCCGATGCCCTCGATCTTCACGCCCAGCCGCTCCAGGAAGAAGCAGAGGTCCTGGACCATGTAGTTGGGGGAGGCGTTGCGGATGACGCTGACGCCGTCGTGCCGGGCGGCGGCGAGCAGGGCGTTCTCGGTGACGGTGTCGCCGCGCTCGGTCAGCACGATCGGCCGGTCCATCGGCGCGCCGGGCTGGACGGAGGCGTGGTACGCGCCGGAGGTGGTGGCGACCTCCAGGCCGAAGCGGCGCAGCGCGGTCAGGTGCGGCTGGACGGTACGGGTGCCGAGGTCGCAGCCGCCCGCGTACGGGATGGCGAAGCGGTCGGCGCGGTGCATCAGCGGGCCGAGGAACATCAGCACGCTGCGGGTGCGGCGGGCGGCCTCGACGTCCATCGCCGCGAGGTCGAGCTCGGCGGGCGGGGTGAGTTCGAGGTCGCGACCCTCGTTGGTCCAGCGGCTCTTGACGCCGATGCTGGTGAGCACCTCGAGGATCCGGTAGACCTCCTCGATCCGGGCGACCTGGCGGATCGTGGTGCGGCCGGTGGTCAGCAGCGAGGCGCAGAGGATCGCGACGCAGGCGTTCTTGCTGCTGCGGACGTCGATCGCACCGGAGAGCCGGGCGCCGCCGGCGACGCGCAGGTGCATCGGACCGGCGTAGCCGAGGGAGACGATCTCGCTGTCGAGGGCTTCGCCGATGCGGGCGATCATCTCAAGGCTGACGTTCTGCTTGCCCTGTTCGATGCGGTTGACCGCGCTCTGGCTGGTGCCGAGGGCCTCGCCGAGCTGGGCCTGGGACCAACCACGGTGCTGGCGCGCGGTGCGGATGAGGGTGCCGATACGGGTGAGGTAGTCGCCTGTCACTCGCCAGACCATATCTCATGCTTGAGATAGCAACAGAACCCAGGGCGGGCATTGCGTCACTTTTGTCCATTTCTGCTCCGGATTGACGAGGCATCGGCACACCACCGCCACACTCCTGTTACGGATCCGGCGTGCCCCGCCACCTCAGGGGCCGAGCGGCTCCGCGCGGCCCACGATCGTGCCGGCCCGGTCGATGCAGATGACGTCCACCGCGACCGGCGAGCCGACCAGCACCCCGAGCGCGGTCGCCCGGGCCCCCTCGGCGACGAGATCACCGAGCGGGACGCCGGCGGCGCGGCAGAGCTGGATCGCCTCCAGGGCGGTGTTGGCCGCCGCGACGGCCGCGACCAGCTCGGGCCCGGCGCCCCCGGTGCGGGCCAGCCCGGCCAGATGGCCCTGGTCGACCTGGGAGCGGGCCGAGTGCAGGTCCAGGTGGCCGGCGGCCAGCTTGGAGAGCTTGGCGAAGCCGCCCGCGACGGTCAGGCGCGGCACCGGGTGGCGCTTCAGGTACTTGAGCACCGCCCCCGCGAAGTCGCCCATGTCCAGCAGCGCGTCCTCGGGCAGGCCGTGCACGGCGGCGGCCACCTTCTCCGAGGTCGAGCCGGTGCAGCCGGCGACGTGGGTGCGCCCGGCGGCCCGGGCCACGTCCACCCCGCGCCGGATGGAGTCGATCCAGGCGGAGCAGGAATAGGGGACGACGATCCCGGTCGTGCCGAGGATCGAGAGCCCGCCGAGGATGCCCAGGCGCGGGTTCCAGGTGGAGCGGGCGATCTCCTCGCCGTGGTCCACGGAGACCTCCACCACGACGTCCCCGCCGTCGCCGAACTCCGCCGCCACCTCGGCGACGGCGTCCCGGATCATCTGCCGGGGCACCGGATTGACGGCGGGCTCGCCGACGGCCAGCGGCAGCCCGGCCTTGGTGACCGTCCCGACGCCCGGGCCCGCCCGGAACACCACCCCGCTGCCCGGCTCCCCCGCCCACACCGTCGAACGGATCAGCGCACCGTGCGTCACATCCGGATCGTCCCCGGCGTCCTTCACCACCCCGGCCATCGCCCGGCCGCCGGCGCGCTCCTCCGCCGCCAGCGCGAACCCGGGCCGCTGGCCCTTCGGCAGGGTGATCACCACCGGATCGGGGAAGGCGCCCGTCAGCAGGGCCTGGTACGCCGCCTTGGTGGCCGCCGTGGCGCAGGCGCCCGTCGTCCACCCGGGCCGCAGCCCGCTGCTCTTCAGCTGCCCGGCCCGCCCACCGACCTCCGCCACGCCGCCCGCTCCTCGCACCTCGTGCGGACCTCCCGAACCGGCCCGCCGGCCTCCATGGTCCCCCGGGCCGCCGCACTCCCCCGCGGCGGGTCCGCCCCGCCCCGGCGCAGGCCCGCGGCCGCCCGTCCACCGCACGCGTTTCACAGCTGTCAGTACAGGTCTATAACCTGTCGGTCACCACTTGCACACCGCACACCATCGCTGCCGGGAGACCCGTTCGTGCGCGCCCAAGAGATCACCTTCCTCAAACTCGTCCAGGGTGAGAACCAGTTCCAGGTCCCGCTCTACCAGCGGACCTACAGCTGGACCCGGACAGAGCTCCAACAGCTCTGGGACGACGTGGCGGATCTCGCGGAGCAGCAGCTCGACGGGGCGGTTCCCTCGTCCCACTTCCTCGGCTCCGTGGTCCTGGCACCGGGTCGGGTCGAGGCCGGCGGCCTGCAGCAGTGGCTCGTCGTCGACGGGCAGCAGCGGCTGACCACGATCATGCTGGCGCTGGCGGCGCTGCGCGACCACATACGCAGGGAGGACAGCGACGCGGCCAGGCGGACCGCCGACCGCATCCACCGCCAGTTCCTGGTCAACGAGTTCCACGACGGGGACGGCCACTACCGGCTCCTGCCCACCCAGGCCGACCGGCCGTCCTTCGCCGCCTGCCTCTCCCGGGCGCCGCAGGCGGGCGGCGCGGACAACGTCGGAGCCGCCTACCGGTTCTTCCTGGACGTGATCGCCTCGGGCCAGGCCGAGCACGGCCCGGCCTGGCCGGGTGCGGTCGAGACCACCTTGCGCGACCTGCTGTCCATCGTCGCGATCACCGCGGAGCACGGCGACAACGTCTACCGGATCTTCGAGTCCATCAACAACACGGGCGTCCGGCTGAGCCAGAGCGACCTCCTGCGCAACTACGTGTTCATGCTGCTGCCCAACCGCGGCGAGCGCGTCTACGAGCAGCTGTGGCTGCCGATGCAGCAGAAGCTCGGCCCCAAGAACCTCGAACTGCTGGTCTGGCTCGACCTGGTGCTGCGCGGGGACGACAAGGCCAAACAGACCGAGATCTACCGGTCCCAGCAGCAGCGCCTGGACGAACTGGCCGGCGACGAGGCCGCGGTCGAGGCCGCGGTCGCCGAGCTGGCGGGCATGGCGGAGCTGTTCGGGCGGATCCTCGACCCCGCCCTGGAGCCCCACCCGGGGCTGCGGCAGCAGTTGCAACGCCTCTCCGACTGGGGCGGCCGGACGCACTTCGCGGCCGCGCTGCACCTGCTCAGGCTCGTCTCCGAGGGCCGGGCCGGCGAGGACGAGGCCGCCGAGGCGCTGGGCTTCGTCGAGAGCTACGTGGTGCGCCGCCTGCTCTGCGAGTCCAAGAGCAACAACTACAACCGGATCTTCAACTCGCTCCCGCGGGACTTGGACCCGGCCCTCCCCCCGGCCCGGGCGGTACGCGCGTACCTCTCGGGGCGCCGCCGAGGCTGGCCCACCGACTCCCAGGTGGCCGCGGCCGTCCGGACCAAACCCTTCTACTGGGCCGGCCAGTCCCAGCAGCGCACCTTCGTCCTCAGGCGGCTCGAGGAGAGCTACGAGTCGGCCGAGCCCGTCGACTACGAACGCGCCCGGATGACGGTGGAGCACATCCTGCCGCAGCGGCCGGCCGAGGCCTGGTTCGACCTGCTGGCCGAGGACACCGACCACGACGAGACGCCCGAGGACCTGCACGAGATGCTGGTCCACACGCTCGGGAACCTCACCCTGTCCGCCGAGAACAGCCGGCTCTCCAACCACCCCTTCCAGCGCAAGCAGCAGATCCTGGAAGGCAGCGCGCTGCGGATGAACCAGGAGATCGCCGCGACTCCCCGCTGGGGGCGCCCCGAGATCCACTCCCGCGCCAACCGCCTCGCGGCCCGCGCGATCGCCATGTGGCCGGGGCCGGACGCCCAGCGGACCGCGGACGACGACGAGTGGTCGGGGTGGGGCGAGCTGCGCTCCGCCCTGATCGCCATGCCGGCGGGGACCTGGACCACCTACGGGGACATCGCCCAGCTCATCGGCAGCCACCCGAGGAACGTCGGCAACTACCTCGCCGCCGGCACCGGCATCCCGGGGGCCCACCGCGTGCTCGCCGCCGGCGGGCGGGTGTCGGCGACCCTGCGGTGGCCGGCGGGCGGTCCGACGTACGACCCCGTCGAACTCCTGGTGGCCGAAGGCGTCCCCTTCGACAGCGCGGGCCGGGCCAGGCGGTCGTGCCGGCTGACCGCCGAGGACCTCGCGACGCTGCTCAACAAGGATCCGGGCGCGGCCGACGCCTCGGTGGCCAGGGAGGCCGGAGCGGACCGGTCCGCCCGCTTCTCGGAACAGCTCCGGACCAACCAGCCGACGGCGGCCGAGGCGGTCCTCGGGCTGCTCGGGCAGTGGACGGACCTCGGGCCGCACTGCCGCCTCGAATTCGGGAAGGCCCTGGAGACCAGCTGCTTCCTGATGGTCGACAAGGGGGCGCAGAGCCGTCAGGAGAGCATCTGGCCGTTCGCCCTCTACCCGGTGCTGGGCACCGTCGAGGTGGTCTTCCAACACCTGCGGACCCGCCCGCCGTTCGACGACATCGAACTGCGCCGGGAGTTCATGCTGCGTCTCAACAAGATCGACGGGATCGAGCTGGCGGAGGCCAAGCTGGGTCTCCGGCCGTCCTTCCCGCTGGAGGTCCTGGCGCTGCACCCCGGTCCGGTCCTGGAGGCCCTGGACTGGTTCGCCGAGTCCGTGGGGCGGCACCGCGGCGAGGGGTGAGCGGGTCGGCACCGCGCCGGAGCGGGAAGTCGGTCCGGCCGACTTCCCGCTCCGGCGGCGTGCCGGGAAGGGGACGGGTGCTCACGCCTCCGGGTAGCGGCGTGGGGTCCAGACGACCTGGGTGCCGTTGCCGCGTTCGACGGCCCGGGTCTGCGAGGAGCCGATCAGCAGGATGGTGCGCATGTCGACCTCGGCGGGGTCGAGGTCGGCGAGGCGGACGGTGCGGACGCGCTCGGTCGGGCCGCCGACGTCGCGGGCCATCACCACCGGGGTGCCGGGGGCGCGGTACTCCAGGAGGAGGTCGCGGGCCAGGCCGACCTGGGTGGTGCGGGACTGCGAGCCGGGGTTGTAGAGGGCGAGCACGAGGTCTGCCTCGGCCGCCGCGCGCAGCCGCTTGGCCACGACCTCCCAGGGCTTGAGGCGGTCGGAGAGCGAGACCACCGCGTAGTCGTGGCCGAGCGGGGCGCCGGCCCGGGAGGCGGCGGCGTGGGCGGCGGTCATCCCCGGGACGATCCGGACCGGGACGTCGCGGTAGGCGTCCTCGCAGGCGACCTCCAGGACGGCGGTGGCCATCGCGAAGACGCCCGGGTCGCCGGAGGAGACGACCGCGACGTGGTGGCCGCGCCGGGCGAGGTCGAGCGCGAACTCGGCGCGCTCGGACTCCACCTTGTTGTCGGAGCCGTGGCGCTGCTGGCCCGGGCGCGCGGGCACCCGGTCCAGGTAGGTGGTGTAGCCGACCAGGTCGGTGGCGGCTGCGAGGGCGCCGCGCGCCTCGGGGGTGAGCCAGAGCGGGCCGGCCGGGCCGGTGCCGATGACCGTCACGCTGCCGGGGCCCTCGGCCGGCGGGGCCGGCCGCTCCAGCGGCGCGACCTTGCTGGGCAGGACGGCGACCGAGAAGTACGGCACGGTCCCGGCGTCGACGTCGGCCAGCGGTCCGGTGCGCTCGCCCGCCATGAAGGCCCGCTCGACGTACTGGGCGTCGGCCAGCCGGCCGGCCCGCTCCAGGGCACGGCGGACGGTGGGGAAGGTGCGGCCCAGCTTCATGATGACGGCGGAGTCGGCGGAGGCGATCCGCGCGGTCAGCTCCTCCTCGGGCAGCGTGCCCGGGATGACGGTGAGCGTCTCCTCGGCCTCGGTGAGCGGCTGCCCCAGCCGGGCGGCGGCGGCGCTGACCGAGGTCACCCCGGGGACCACCTCGGTGGGGTAGCGGTGCGCGAGGCGCTTGTGCATGTGCTGGTAGGAGCCGTAGAAGAGCGGATCCCCCTCGGCGAGCACCACCACGCTGCGGCCGGCGTCGAGGTGGGCGGCCAGCCGGTCGGCGGCCTCCTCGTAGAAGTCGTCCAGCGCGCCGCGGTAGCCGCCGGGGTGGTCGGTGGTCTCGACCGTGAGCGGGTAGACCAGCTTCTCCTCGATCTGACCGTCCGTCAGATAGCGCTCGGCGATGGACCGGGCGATGGACCGGCCGTGCCGGGCGCTGTGGTAGGCCACCACGTCGGCCTTGCCGATGAGTTCGGCGGCGCGGACGGTGACCAGCGACGGGTCGCCCGGGCCGAGCCCGACCCCGTACAGCCGGCCGGTCTGCTGAGTGTCCGTCACTCTTCTTCACTCGCAATCGCGTTGATGGCGGCCGCGGCGATCGCGCTGCCGCCGCGCCGGCCGCGCACCACCAGGTGCTCCAGGCCGGACGGGTGCGCGGCCAGGGCCTCCTTGGACTCGGCGGCGCCGATGAAACCGACCGGGACGCCGATCACCGCGGCCGGGCGCGGCGCGCCCGCCTCGATCATCTCCAGCAGCCGGAACAGCGAGGTCGGCGCGTTGCCGACGGCGACCACCGCGCCCTCCAGCCGGGGCAGCCACAGCTCCATGGCGGCGGCGCTGCGGGTGGTGCCCATCGTCCGGGCCAGTTCGGGCACCGACGGGTCGGTGAGGGTGCAGACCACCTCGTTGTCGGCGGGCAGCCGCTTGCGGGTGACGCCGCTGGCGACCATGTTCACGTCGCACAGGATCGGCGCCCCGGCGCGCAGCGCCGCGCGGGCGGAGGCGACCGCGCCCGGCGAGTACACCAGGTCCTCGACCAGGTCCGTCATGCCGCAGGCGTGGATCATCCGCACCGCGACCTGGGCCACGTCGGCGGGCAGGGCGGCGAGGTCGGCCTCGGCCCGGATGGTGGCAAAGGACTGGCGGTAGATGGACGCGCCGTCCTTCTCGTACTCGATCACTTCGTGGTCCTCCTGGCCTCGGCGACCGCCTCGGCCGTCTCCTCGTTCGTCACGTCCACGGCGGTGCCCCGCCCCGGCGGGGCACCCTGCACCGTCACCCGGTATCCCTGCCCGGTCGCCAGTACGTCGACCCACCGCCCGGCCGGGTGGCCGCAGCGGCGCTCGCAGCCCGACCAGTGCACCGGCAGGCCACCGGTGCCGGCCGCCTCCAGCGCCCTGGCCGCGTCGGCCCGGACGTCGGCCCGGGACGACCCGCAGCCGGGCAGCCCGGTACAGGCGGTGGCACGGTCCCAGGCGGCCCCCGGCTCGGTCCGGAAGCCGGCCGCCGCCAGGCCGGGGAGGCGTTCGGCGGCGGCACCGGGCAGTACCACCCCGCGCCACGGGGTGAGCCGCAGCTCCCCCTCGGCGGCGTCGATCAGCACCCGCCACTGCGCGGACGAGGCCGGGCCGAAGCGCTGGGCGACCGCCAGGCCGCCGGGCACCGCGCCGAGCCGGGGCGGCGTACCGGCGAACACCGGCAGCTCCACCGGGCCCGGCGGCAGCAGGTCGGGGACCTCCCGCAGGTGCCAGGCCTCGCGGCCGGTGGCGCGCAGCGCGTCCAGGAAGTCCCGGGCGGCCGCCAGCGCGGCGTCCACGGCCCGCCCGGCGGGTACCGGGCGCGCGGTGGCGGCCCGGCCGAGGCGCAGCAGGGCGGTGCCGTCCGGGCCTGCGATCAATGTCACATCGGCGTTCAGGGCGGCCACGTCGCCGCGGCCGTCGTCCAGGGCGAACAGGAACTTGCCGGAGAGGCCGACCGCCCACGGGCTCGCGCACAGCTTCGCGTCCAGCTCGCGCGCCCAGGCCCGCACGTCGGCGAAGCCGCCGCCGGGGCCGGGCGAGGCGACGATGTTGCGGACCCGCTCATGGGTCTCGGAGGGCAGCAGCCCGACCGCCCGAAGCCGCGCGCCGAGGTCGGCGCCGCAGTCCGAAGCGAGGCCGCGCAGCTGGACGTTGCCGCGGGAGGTGATCTCCAGGTGGCCGTCGCCCAGCGCCTCCGCGGCCCCGGTCAGCGCCAGTGCCTGATCCACCGTCAGCAGTCCGCCCGGCAGCCGGACCCTGGCCAGGGCGCCGTCGGCGGCGGTGTGCAGACGAAGCGCCCCCGGGCAGGCGTCCGCGCGGCCCCGGTCGGGCACGGCGGCGCCCGGCGCGGTCGCGTCGGGTGTCGGTGGCATGGCCGCGAGCATACAGATGATCCGATCGGTTGCCCCTGTCCCGCGGGTCACACTCCCGACCGCTCTCCCCCAGGTCAGCCGCACCCCGTACGATGCTGCCGGGCGGCCCCGCGGGCCGCCCGCACGCCAGCGACGGCGCAGGGGAGGAAGCCGGTGCAAGCCCGGTGCGGTCCCGCCACTGTGACCACGGTTCAAACGCCGTGGAAGCCAGGAACTCCTGCCGTCCTCCACCGGCCCGGGGCGCGGACCCCGAGGAAGGCTTGACGCCATGCGCCGCCGCATGCCCGCGACCCCACCGTCGCCCGTGCCTCCACGCGCGACCCCTCAGTCGCCCGTGCCCATGCCCGCCATCGAGGCCGGGAGGGCCTTCGCATGATCCTGCTGCTGTCGACGTCCGACACCGACCTGCTCAGTGCCCGTGCCGCGGAGGGCGCCGTCCCCTACCGCCTCGGCAACCCGGCCCGGCTCTCGCCCGAGGAGCTGCCCGCCCTGCTGGAGGGCGTCGAGCTGGTCGTGGTGCGCCTGCTCGGCGGCCGCCGCGCCTGGCAGGAGGGCCTGGACGCGCTGCTGGCCGGCCCCCGCCCGGTGATCGTGCTGACCGGCGAGCAGGCGCCCGACGCCCAGCTGATGGAGCTGTCGACCGTCCCGGCCGGCATCGCGGCCGAGGCGCACGCCTACCTCGCCCACGGCGGCGCCGCCAACCTGGCCGAGCTGGGCGCCTTCCTCTCCGACACCGTGCTGCTCACCGGCCACGGCTTCGCCCCGCCCGCCTCCGCCCCCGCCTGGGGCCCGCTGGAGCGCGAGGCCCGGACGACCGAGGGCCCGATCGTCGCGGTGCTCTACTACCGCGCCCACCACATGAGCGGGAACACCGCCTTCGTCGACACCCTGTGCCGGGCGATCGAGGACCAGGGCGCGCGGGCCCGGGCGTACTACTGCGCCTCGCTGCGCGGCGCCGAGCCCGAGCTGCTGGCCGCGCTCGGCGAGGCCGACGCGCTCGTCACCACCGTGCTCGCCGCCGGCGGCACCCGCCCGGCCGACGCGCAGGCCGGCGGCGACGAGGAGGCCTGGGACGCCGGCGCGCTGGCCGCCCTGGACCGCCCGATCCTGCAGGCGCTCTGCCTCACCTGGTCGCGCGCCCAGTGGGAGGCCAGCGACGACGGCCTCTCCCCGCTGGACACCGCCACCCAGATCGCCGTCCCCGAGTTCGACGGCCGGCTGATCAGCGTCCCGTTCTCCTTCAAGGAGCTGGACGAGGACGGCCTCACCGTCTACGCCGCCGACCCCGAGCGGGCCGCCCGCGTCGCCGGCACCGCCGTCCGGCACGCCCGGCTGCGGCACATCCCGGCCGCCGAGCGGCGCCTGGCCCTGGTGCTGTCCGCGTACCCGACCAAGCACGCCCGGGTCGGCAACGCCGTGGGCCTGGACACCCCGGCGAGTGCGATGCGCCTGCTGGAGCGGCTGCGCGCGGAGGGCATGGACCTCGGCTCGGACCTGCCCGGCCTCGACACCGTGGCACCCCGGACCGAAGGGCGCGCCGGTGCCGAGCCGGCACCGGGTCAAGAGCGCCCGGAGGCGGGCGAACAGGCTGCTCAGCACGAGGGCGACGCCCTGATCCACGCGCTGATCGCGGCCGGCGGCTACGACCAGGACTGGCTCACCGAGGACCAGCTGGCCCGCAACCCGGTCCGGATCCCGGCCGCCGACTACCGCCGCTGGTTCGCCACCCTCCCCGAGGCCCTGCGCACGCACGTCGAGGAGCACTGGGGCCCGGCCCCCGGCGAGCTCTACGTCGACCGCTCGCAGAACCCGGACGGCGACATCGTGCTGGCCGCGATCCGCTCCGGCAACCTGCTGGTGCTGATCCAGCCGCCGCGCGGCTTCGGCGAGAACCCGGTCGCGATCTACCACGACCCGGACCTCCCGCCCTCGCACCACTACCTCGCCGCCTACCGCTGGATCGCGGCCGCGCGCGAGGACGGCGGCTTCGGCGCCGACGCCGTCATCCACCTCGGCAAGCACGGCAACCTGGAGTGGCTGCCCGGCAAGACCGCCGCGCTGTCCGCCGAGTGCGGTCCGGACGCCGTCCTCGGCGACCTCCCGCTGATCTACCCCTTCCTGGTCAACGACCCGGGCGAGGGCACCCAGGCCAAGCGCCGCGCGCACGCCACCCTGGTCGACCACCTCGTCCCGCCGATGGCCCGCGCCGACTCCTACGGCGACATCGCGCGGCTGGAGCAGCTGCTGGACGAGCACTCCAACATCGCCGCGATGGACCCGGCCAAGCTGCCCGCGATCCGCGCCCAGATCTGGACGCTGATCCAGGCCGCCAAGCTGGACCACGACCTCGGCCTGGACGAGCGGCCCGAGGACGACGGCTTCGACGACTTCCTGCTGCACGTCGACGGCTGGCTCTGCGAGATCAAGGACGCCCAGATCCGCGACGGTCTGCACGTCCTCGGCCAGGCGCCGGCCGGCACCGACCGGGTCAACATCGTGCTCGCCATCCTGCGCGCCCGGCAGATCTGGGGCGGCGTCAGCGCGCTGCCCGGTCTGCGCGAGGCGCTCGGCCTGGACGAGGCCGCGCTGACGCTGGGCGCCACCGACGCGGCCGAGGCGCAGGCCCGCGCCCTGGTCGAGGCGATGGAGGCCGAGGACTGGGCGCCGGAGGCCGTCGAGAAGGTCGCCGCCGGGCTGCCGGCCGCCGTCGCCGACGTGCTCGCCTTCGCCGCGACCCAGGTGGTGCCGCGCCTGGCGGCCACCACCGACGAGCTGGACGCCGTGCTGCACGCGCTCGGTGGCGGCTTCGTCCCGGCCGGGCCCTCGGGCTCGCCGCTGCGCGGCCTGGTCAACGTGCTGCCGACCGGCCGCAACTTCTACTCCGTCGACCCGAAGGCCGTGCCCAGCAAGCTCGCCTGGGAGACCGGCCAGGCACTGGCCGCCTCCCTCGTCGAGCGCTACCGGGCCGACAACGACGGCGCCTGCCCGCCCTCGGTCGGGCTCTCGCTCTGGGGCACCAGCGCGATGCGCACCGCCGGCGACGACATCGCCGAGGCCTTCGCCCTGCTCGGCGTGCGCCCGGTCTGGGACGACGCCTCGCGCCGGGTCACCGGTCTGGAGGCGATCTCCCTGGAGGAGCTGGGCCGTCCGCGGATCGACGTCACCCTGCGCATCTCCGGCTTCTTCCGGGACGCCTTCCCGCACGTGGTCGCCCTGCTGGACGACGCGGTGCGGCTGGCGGCCGCCCAGGAGGAGGACGCCGCCGACAACCACGTCCGCGCCCACGTCCAGGCCGACCTCGCCGTCCACGGCGACGAGCGCAAGGCCACCGTCCGCGTCTTCGGCTCCCGCCCGGGCACCTACGGCGCCGGCCTGCTCCAGCTGATCGACAGCCGTGACTGGCGCACCGACGCCGACCTGGCCGAGGTGTACACGGTCTGGGGCGGCTACGCGTACGGACGCGGCCTGGACGGACGGCCGGCGCGGGAGGAGATGGAGACGGCGTACAAGCGGATCACCGTCGCCGCCAAGAACACCGACACCCGCGAGCACGACATCGCCGACTCGGACGACTACTTCCAGTACCACGGCGGCATGGTGGCCACCGTGCGCGCGCTCACCGGCAAGGCCCCGACCGCCTACATCGGCGACTCGACCCGCCCGGAGACCGTCCGCACCCGCACGCTGACCGAGGAGGCGGCCCGGGTCTTCCGCGCCCGGGTGGTCAACCCGCGGTGGATGGAGGCGATGCGCCGCCACGGCTACAAGGGCGCCTTCGAGATGGCGGCGACGGTCGACTACCTCTTCGGCTACGACGCCACCACCGGGGTCGTCGCCGACTGGATGTACGAGAAGCTGACCCAGGAGTACGTCCTCGACCCGGTCAACCGCGAGTTCCTGACCGACGCCAACCCCTGGGCCCTGCACGGCATCAGCGAGCGCCTGCTGGAGGCGGCCGAGCGCGGCCTCTGGGAGCAGCCCGACCCGGCGCTGATCGAGCAGCTCCAGGCGGCGTTCCTGGAGACCGAGGGCGACCTGGAGGGCGACGAGGGCTGAGGTCCGTCACCGGTCCCGGCCCGACCGGCCGGGACCGCCGGCCCTTCTGCCGCCGGTTCCGTCAGCCGTTCTGTCGCCCGTTCGGGTGACGGGACGGCTGGTGGCGTCCCCCGTCGAAGCGGACAATACGGGGCATGTCCCGCCGCCTCACGCTGCCCCGGCCCGCCCTCGGGGCGCCCACCGCTCCGGACCGCGCCGTCCGGGCCCACCGCTACCGCGCGCGGGGGGCCGCCCTGGCCGCCGGGGCGCTGCCGGTGTTCGCCTTCCCGGCCCCCGGGCTGGCCGCGCTCGCCTGGGTCGCCCTGGTGCCCGGCCTGCTGCTGATGCAGCGGGCGCCGAGCGGCCGGGAGGCGGCGGTCCGGGGCTGGTGGTTCGGCGCGGGGTTCATCCTCACCGGGATGTACTGGCTGATCCCGTCCATCGGGCCGGCGCTGCCGCTGCTCGCGGTACTGTTCGGGGCCCTGCAGGCGGGGGTCGGGTACGCCGTGTGGCGGCTGCTGCACCCGCCGCTGACCGCCCGGCGCGCGCTGCTCGCACTGGCCGTCGTCCCCGCCGTCTGGCTGACCACCGAGTACGCCCGCTCCTGGCACGCCCTCGGCGGTCCGTGGGCGCTGCTCGGCGCCACCCAGTGGCAGCACCCGGCCGTCCTGGCGCTGGCCTCGGCCGGCGGGATCTGGCTGGTCAGCGCCGCCGTGGTGGCCGTGAACACCGGTGTGCTGATCGTGCTGACCGCCGCCGGGTGGCGGCCGCGCGCCCTGGCGGCCCTGGCCACCGTGCTGGTCCTGGCGGCCGGGCCGCTGCTGTTCGCCCTGCGCGCCGCGCCCGCCGGTGCCGGGGCGGTCACCGTGGCCCTGGTCCAGCCCGGCATCGTCGAGGACCCGCGGGCTCGGTTCGAGGCCAGTGCCGCCGCCACCGCCGCGCTGGGCGGGCGGCCGGTCGACCTGATCGTCTGGGGCGAGAGCAGCACCACCGCCGACCTGGACCGCGACCCGGCGGCGGCGGCCCGGCTGAGCCGGCTCTCCGCCGTCACCGGCGCCGGGATCCTGGCGGGCGAGGACGCCCGCAAGGCCGACGGGCGGATCTCCAAGGACGCGGTGCTGTTCTCCCCCGCCGGGACGGTCGACCGCTACCGCAAGATCCGGCTGGTGCCGTTCGGCGAGTACATCCCGCTGCGCCCGCTGCTCGGCTGGATCGCCGGGGTCAGCCGGGCGGCGGGCGAGAACCGGGCCCCGGGCAGCGCGTTCCACGTGCTCCCGGCCACCGACCGCACCGGGGCGCCGCTGCCGGTCGGGGCGCTGATCTGCTTCGAGTCGGCCTTCCCCGACATGTCCCGGACGGCCGCCCGGGACGGCGCCCGGGTGCTGGTCTACCAGTCCTCGACCTCGACCTTCCAGCGCACCTGGGCACCCGAGCAGCACGTCTCGCTAGCCGCGATCCGCGCCGCCGAGACCGGCCGCCCCGCCGTCCAGGCCTCGCTCACCGGGGTCTCGGCCGCCTTCGACGCGCAGGGCCGCGAGCTGGCCCGGTTCGGGACGGACCGCACCGGGGCCCTGACGGTGCGGCTGCCGCTCACCGCGCCGTCCGCGCTGACCTGGTACGACCGGGTCGGCGACGTGGTGCCGATCGCCGCGCTGCTGGTGACGGCCGCCGCGGTGCCGATCGCCGCCCGGCGCGGGCGGGGCCGGGCGGCGGGGTAACCGGGCGGCGCCGCGTGGGCGGCGGGGGCGGGGTGCCGGGTGGCGCCCTTGGCCGGGTGGCCGGGTGGCGCCGGGGGCCGGGTGGCGCCGGGGGCCGGGTGGCCGGGTGGCGCCGGCCCTCGGCTATCGGCGCTCGGCCGTCAGCCCTCGGCCCCGGCCAGGTGCACCGCGAAGGCCGCGCCCTGCGGGTCACGCAGCACGGCGACCCGGGGCCCGTCCGGCATCGAGGTGGGCGGCAGCAGGACGTCGGCGCCCAGGTTGCCGGCCCGGCCGACGGTCACGTCCACGTCCGCGACCGCGAAGTAGGGCAGCCAGTGGGCCGGCACCTGCGGCGGGAAGCGGTCGTCCATCGTCAGCATGCCGCCGAAGTCGGCGTCGGCCAGGCCCCACTGGGGGTAGACCTCGGAGGGGCGGACCGTCCAGCCGAACACCGCCGGGTAGAACGCCCGGGCGCCGTCCGGGTCCCGGGTGAGCAGTTCCACCCAGCCGAGCGCGCCCGGGGCGTTCAGCACCTCGACGCCCGCCAGCGCGTACGCCTGCCAGAGCCCGAACACCGCGCCGGACGGGTCGGCGGCGACCACGAACCTGCCGAGGCCGAGCGCCTCCGTGGGCTCGACCACGATGCTCCCGCCGGCGCCGGAGATCCCGGCGGCGGACGCGTCCGCGTCGTCGACCGCGAAGGAGACCGTCCAGCCCGTCGGCTGTCCCTCCCCGTAGAGCGGCGCGACGGCGGCGGCGATCGCGCCGTCCAGCTTCATGAAGGTGTAGTCGCCGGCCTCCGGCGGTGCGTCGAGCTCGGCGGCCTGCCAGCCGAAGAGCTCGCCGTAGAACCGCTTGGCGCCGTCCGGGTCGGAGCTGCCGTGCTCCACCCAGCACGGGCCGCCGACCGTCACCGTCCGCTGCTTCATCTCGCCCGCCCTCAGCCGATGTCGAGGATCAGTTTGCCGCGTGCGTGCCCGGACTCGACCAGCGCCAGCGCCTCGGCCGCGCGGGCCAGCGGCTGCCGGTCGGTGAGGTGCACGTCCAGTTCGCCGGCCGCCACCAGCCGGGCCAGCTCGGCGAGGGTCCCGGGGGTGGTGGCGCGGGTGACGAAGCGGCCGCCGAGCTCCGCCGCGGTGGCCGGGTCGACGGTGGAGACCAGCTTCGAGCGGTCGGCCAGCGTCTCGGCCGCGGCCCGCAGGTCGGCCCCGCCGACCAGGTCGAGGATGCCGTCCACGCCGTCCGGTGCGGCGGCCCTGATCCGCTCGGCCACGCCGTCGCCGTAGCGCACCTGCACCGCGCCCAGCGACTCCACGTAGCCGCGGTTGGCGTCGCTCGCCGTGCCGACGACCCGGATGCCCCGGCTGCGGGCGATCTGCGCGGCCGCGCTGCCGACCCCGCCCGCGACGCCGAGGATCAGCAGCGTCTGCCCGGAGCCCACGCCGACGTCCCGGACCCCGTCGTCGGCGGTCGCGGCCGCCACCGGGAGGGTCGCCGCCTCGGCGAACCCGAGGCCGGCGGGCTTGACCGCGCTCATCGCCGCGAGCAGCAGGGTCTGCTCCGAGTAGCCGCCCGCCGCCGCGATCCCGAACACCTCGTCCCCGGGCGTGAAGCCCGTGACGCCCGGGCCGACCCGCTCCACCACGCCGGCCGCCTCCTGGCCCAGCACGGCGGGCAGCTCGCGGTCCTGCCCCAGGAATCCCCGGCGGATCTTCCAGTCCACCGGGTTCACCCCGGCCGCCCGGACGGCGATCGCCAGCTGTCCCGGGCCGGGCTCCAGCACCGGCCGGTCCAGGAACTCCTGCGTCTCCGGCCCGCCGTAGTCGACGAACCCGAATGCCTTGACCATCCTCGATCCACTCCTCCGCTGGGCCCCCGCCCCAGCATGCGGCCCGCCCCGGCCCCGGTCCGCCCCTGCTGCGCCGAACGGGCGTGCGCCTCCGGCCCGGCCGGGGCGGCCCGCCGGTCACCGCCCGGGGCCCGCCCGCCCCCGCCGCCCGGTGCCGGCCCGCCCCACCGACCCGGCATCGAGCGGGAGTTGACGAACCGAGCCGTCGTCGGGTTGGTTGGTGTCTCCGACAAAACCTCTCAAATCAGGAGCAACCATGACCGAAGCCACCACCGCCACCGTCTTCCGCGACATCCGGCCCTTCGGCTCGGCCGCGCCCGTCGACCTGATCGCCGTCGGCGGAGTACTGGTCGGGCAGGCCCCCGAGGGGGCGCGGGTGGAGGTCGTGGAGGGACGCGGGCGGATCGCGCTGCCGACCCTGGTGGACGCGCACATCCACCCGGACAAGACCGCCTGGGGCGAGCCCTGGTACAGCCGGCGCCCGGCGAGCGGCCTGCCGGAGTACGTGCGGGGCGACGTGGAGCTGTACGAGCACCAGCGCACGCCGCTCGCCGAGCGCGCCGAGCGGCTGCTCGCCCACGCGGTGACCCGGGGGACGCGGGCGGTGCGGGCCCACGTGGACGTGGCCCCCGCGTACGGCCTGGCGGGCGTGGAGGGGCTGGCGGCCGCCCGGGAGCGGCTGGGGGCGGCGCTGGACGTCCAGGTGGTGGCCTTCCCGCAGCACGGGGTGCGCCGGACGCCGGGCGCGGGCGCGCTGCTCGCCGAGGCGGCGGCGAGCGGGCTGATCGACGCGGTCGGCGGGATCGACCCGGCCGGGTTCGACGAGGCCGGGACGGACGGCGAGGGCCCGGCGCAGCTCGACCGGGTCTTCGGCCTCGCCGAGCGGCACGGCCTCCGGCTGGACATCCATCTGCACGACACCGGCGAGCGGGGCCTCGCCCCGCTGCGCGACATCGCCGCCCGGACGAAGGCCGCCGGACTGCAGGGGCGCGTGGTGGTCAGCCACGCCTTCTGCGTGCCGGAGCTGACCGGCAGCCGGCTCGACGCGCTGGCCGAGCTGCTGGCCGGGGCCGGCATCGGGCTCACCACCGTCGCGCCCTCGGCCCACCAGGTGCTGCCCTTCCGGGAGTTGGCGGCACACGGCGTGCGGGTCGGGCTCGGCTCGGACGGCGTACGGGACTCCTGGAGCCCCTTCGGCAACGCCGACATGCTGCACCGGGCCCATCTGCTCGGCTGGACCACCGACGCGCGGACCGACGCGCAGCTGTCCGAGTGCTTCGCCCTCGCGGCGGCCGGTGGCGCCGAGCTGCTGGGCCTGCCCGCCGCCGACCTCGCCCCGGGTTCGCCCGCCGACTTCATGCTGGTGACGGGCGAGTGCCTGCCCCAGGTGGTGGTCGATCTGCCGGAGCGCGAACTGGTCGTCCGGGCCGGGCGGGTGGTGGCCCGGGACGGCCGCTTCCTGGGCTGAGCGCGGCGCCGGTCGGCCCCCTCCCGGGGCGGCGACGAGACGGCCGTCGGCGGGCGTGGCGTCGGCGAGTGTGGCGTCGGCGGGCGTGGCGTCGGCGGGCGTGGCGTCGGGCGGGGCGGGAGTCACGGGGCGTCCAGGGGCGGGGATCCGGGGTGGCCCTCAAGCTAGCTGGTATACCGAATACCAGACAAGAGGCGCCCGCCGACGGATCCGGAAGGAGATCTGGAATGATCGGCACTGCCCTCGCCCCGCAGCCCGCACGCCACCGCCCCGCACGCCACCGCCCGACTGGAGCCCCCGATGCCCGACACCCCCGGCGACGCCCACCAGTCGCTCCGGGACCTCGTCTACGTCCAGCTGCGCGAGCGGATCATCGAGGGCGAGTACCCGGCCGGCCGGCGGCTGGTCGAGCGCGAGCTGGCCGAGACGATGAACGTGTCCCGGGTGCCCGTCCGGGAGGCCGTGCAGCGGCTGGAGCAGGAGGGGTTCCTCACCGTCCAGGCCCGCCGGGGCGCGGTGGTCGCCGAGTTCGGCCCCGCCGAGGCCGAGCACTTCTTCGCCGTCCGGGAGTCCCTGGAGGCCCTCGCGGCACGGCTCGCCGCCCAGCACGCCACCCCGGCCGGGCTCAAGGCCCTGGAGCGCATCCTGGCCCGGACCAGGAAGGCGGCCGAGGCGGGGCGGCTGCGGGAGACGGTCGGCCTCAACGCCGACTTCCACCGGGCGATCGTCGAACTCTCCGGCAACCCGCTGCTCCAGGACATGATGGCCCCGCTCGACGGCCGGCTGCGCCGCCTCTTCCGCCTCACCTCCGGCCCCGAGAGCGCCTCGCCGATGTGCGCCGAGCACGAGCAGTTGCTCGCCGCCATCCGTTCCCGCGATCCGCAGGCGGCCGCCGAACTCGCCCGCCGCCACGTCGCCGGCACCCGGGCCTTCGCGCTCACCGCGCTGGCCCCGCCGGAGAGCTGACCCCCCAGCCGTCAGCCCCGGTTGTGGTCCCCCGTCCGCCCGTCGATCAGCTCGCGCACGATGTCCATGTGGCCGGCGTGCCGGGCGGTCTCGGTCGCCATGTGGATCAGCACCCAGCGCAGCGACACCTCGTCGCCGAACCAGGCCCGGCCGAGGTCGTCGAGCTCCAGCCCCTCGATGACCTGGTCGGCGCTGGCCCGGGCACGGGCGTAGAAGGTCAGGATGTCGGCCGTGGACTCGTCCGGCCGCACCCGCAGGTCGGACTGGTCGTCCTCGTCGAGGTCGAACGGCAGCGGGCCGGTCGCACGGCCGAACGTCTCGCAGAACCAGCCGAGTTCGACCCCGCCGAGGTGCTTGACCAGCCCCAGCAGCGTCGTCCCGGACGCCGTCATCGGCCGGCGCAGCTGCTCGTCGTCCAGACCCTCCAGCTTCCACAGCACCGCGTCGCGGTGCCGGTCGAGAGCCACGAACAGGCTCTCCTTCTCCGCCCCTTGGAAGGGCACACGCTTCGTCATGCGCGGACCCTAACAGGCGGCCGGGTCGATGGGACCGTCAACGTCCCATCGGCCCGGCCCAGTTCACCACTCAGCGACTCACCGGGAGGCGGCCCGCTGCACCCCGATCCACAGCTGCGCCTCCGCGACGCCGTCGGGCAGGGACCGCGTCCACAGGATCTCCGGCCCCGGCCGGGTCTCGTAGGGGTTGGACGGGAACCACTGGGTGTAGACGTCCCGCCACATCTCCTGGAGCGCCTGCGGGAACGCCCCCGTGCTGGAGAAGACGGCCCAGGTGCCGGCCGGCACCTCCCGCACGTCCAGATCGTCCGGGACGACCGTGTCCGCACCCGCCACCACCGCGTGGTAGTAGTCGAGTTCGACACCCTCCTCACGGCTCTCCGAGAAGAACTCGGTGACCGAGACGATGCCGTCCGGATCCTGGTCCGAGAGGGCGGCGATCCGGTCGACGACCTCCGGCGCGATCCCCCGGATGAACGCGGCGATGGCCGGATTCACCCCCTCGTGGACGAGCGGGACCCGGGCCCGCCGGCCGACCACCCGGAACCCGGGCTTCTCCACGATGCGGTATTCCATACTGCTGCTCCCTTCGATGACGAGTCGGAAGGACATCCGGGGCTGGGACCGCAGCACGACGCCACCGCGCCGCGCCTCCCCCGGGCCGACGCCGTGCATCGCCCGGAACGCCCGGGCGAACGCCTCGCCCGAGGTGTAGCCGTACCGGACCGCCACATCGAGCAGCGTCCGCTCACCGGCGAGCACCTCGGCCCCGGCCACGGTCAGCCGCCGACGCCGCACGTACTCCGACAACGGCATCCCGGCCAGCGCGGAGAACATCCGCCGGAAGTGGTACTCCGACGTCCGCGCGATCCGCGCCAGCTCGGCCACGTCGATCGACCCGTCCAGGCGCTCCTCGATGTGCGCCATGGCCTGGTTCACCTGCTCCAACATGCCGACCCCGTCCTTCCCTCCACTGGTCACCACCGTAGGAAGCACCCACCCTGCCGCACCCGACATCCTGTGCCCGCTCCGGTCGGGTCCCGGAGCGGGCACGGATCGGATCGCCTCGACTCGGACCAGGCCCTGCGCCGGCGTCGCGTCCGAGTCCACCGGTGAGGACACCGGACTCGCAGCGGTTGGTGGTCCGCTCGTACCGGCCGAACACCTAGCCGATCTCCCGGCCACCGACGCCGATGCCCCGGCCGGGACGTCGGTGTACTCGCCCGGACGGCGGTGGAGTTCGGTCATGAAGGGCTCGCAGAACGCGGCCCCCGACGACCGACCGGACAAGCCGAACGGCCCGCCGGATCGACCGGCGGGCCGTCACAGGAGATCGAGGTCAACGACGGGGCACCAGGCCCAGCCGGTCCGGAACGTCACCCATCTCCACCATGGAATCCGTGAAGGTCTGCAGGAGCTCGACGGCCTGCTCGACCGTGAGGCCCTCACGTCCGGCGTGATGGAGAACGGTCACGCCCGTCTCGAACTCGCCCATGTCCTGCTCAAGGTCCACCTCGACCGACGCCTCCACCGAGCACCGGGGCTCCGCGATCCGAATCGACAGTTTGAAGTTGAGCTCGCTCGCCTCCGCGTCCTGTTGTGCCACGAGGCGGAAACTGTGCAGCAGGGTGACCTCCGGAGCCCCCGAATCGTCGCCGAGGAGGAAACTGGGGACGAGGCACGAATCACCGGGGAAGACGTACTCGAGGTACATACCGACCGTGAAGTCGTCGATCCTTCGCCGGCATTCGACGAGCTCCGACAGGAGCCTGGCGAGTGTTCCTTCGACCGAGGGCACGGTTTCACCAATCATCAACGAGGGACGGCGGCAAGCGGGAGGCCGAGGGCCACAATCCGCTTGCCGCCGGCGGGGCAAACAGGAGAAGGGCCGACCCTAGTAGGCCTTCACGGTGTAGACGACCCAGGAACCCTTGTGGCCGCCCTGCCCCTTCTGGATGCGCCTGAGCACAAGCGTCAAGTTCTTCGCATCCCACACCTTACCGGTGTTGTCCGCTGCCCGGCCGACGTCCTCGCCGAGATTCAGCGTGAACTCCTTCATTTCCGAAATATCGGCCTTCGCCGCCCACTTGTTGATGGCGTCCCGGTAGTGCTCCACCACAGCGTCAATGTGCTTCTGCGCAGTGGAGCTGTTGAGCATGGACGCCACGTTCGTCCTCGGGTCCGTCCGTGCACGGTCCTTCAGCGCATCGTCGCTGAGGTCCAGGTGATCCTTCGGGTGTGCACCGGCGACGCCTTGGTCGTATTCGAGCTTTCCGCAGTTGTGCACCAGCACCGGGAGACTTCCGGCCAGCACGTAGTACGTGTGGATGTCGTCGACGGTGAGGTTGAACGCCTCCTGCACGGTCTTGCGGTCCCGGACGTCGACGACCTTCAGCCCCGCACCCGTGTCCGAGCGAAGGACATCGCCTACCCGCAGGTCGACCGCGTCGGTCCACCGCTGGCGGTCCACCGACCAGAAGGGGTGGTGATCGGTCGCCGTGAGACTCCCGCCGGAACCACTGCCGGCCCGAACCGCGAGATCGGTGAAGTCGTCGTCATCGGGCGTGCGAATGGTCGCGGTGACCTTGCGAGCGCCGCTCCGCGCGGAAACCGGGTCGGTGGCCAGCACCTCCTGACCGACCTGGACCTGCTCGATCGGCACCGTAGTACCGTCCGCCATCAGGACACGCGTGCCGGCGGGGAAGCTGTTCTTGATCGGGCACGACCCCTTGACCTTCGAGAACAGGTTGTCGAGGAAGTCGATGACCTTCTTGCCGCCAGGGATCTTCTCGGCCCACTTGGCGAGCTTGGCGACAGCCGCGGCATCCCCGGCGAGCGGGATCGCACCGACGCAGGAGAGGACCGCGTTCTCGACGTCCTTCTGCAAGGCGTAGATACCGCAGTTCACGAGATCCGCGATGTCGGCGATCCCCGGCAGGAACACCCCGCCGATTCCCCCGACGACGTCGAGCAGGCCGTGGGTGATGTTGAGTGCCGTGTCCAGCCAGCCGGAATCCTCGTCCTTCACCTGCTTGCGGAGTTCGGCCTCCAAGCCGGCTGCGGCGTCCTTGTCCTCCTTCTCCGCCTGCGCCTTGGCCGCGGCATCGTTGGCGGCCTGCTCGGCCGCCTTGCGCTCGGCCTCCTTCTCCGCGGCGAGCTTGGTGTTGTAGGCCGCGAAGGCATTGCCTGCGGCCTGCTCCGCGACCACCTTGTCCTTGCCGGCGGCCTCCGCGTCGGCCCGTGCCCGGGCCGCCGAGGCGTAGGCGTCCTCGGCGGACCAGCTCGCCTGCTCCGCCGACCGCTGGGCCTTCTGGGACGAGACCATGGCGGACGCCGCATCACGACGGGCAGAGGCCTCGGCGTTACTGGCGGTCTTCGCGGCCGCCGCGGCCTTCTCCGCGCTCGCCGCCGCCTGCTCGGCCTTGGATCGCGCGTCAGCGGCGAACCCAGCGGCGCTGTCCGCCGCCGCCTTGGCCTGATCGGACGCAGCCTTGGCCTCGCCCGCCGCGTCACGGGCGACCGTGGCCACCTGCACGGCCTCGGCCGCGCTCTGCTGCGCGTACGCGGTCACCGAAGCAGCCTCGGCGATCATCCGCTGAACCTCTGCCACGTGGGTGGCCGCCAACTGGTCCTTGCGCGCGGCGGTGTACTGGCCCGTCTGGATGAACGCTCGCACCACCTGCGGCGGACCCTCGAGGGCCACCTGGGCCGCGGCCTTGAGCTCCGGCCCCCCGGTCACGAACAGCTGGGCCGCCCTGACCTGGTCGTCGGAGAGCTGGGCCGCATAGCGACCTCGGACGAGAAAGTCCCTCAGCCCGTTGACGCCTCCGTTGAGCGCCTGCTGCCCCGCTTCGCGGACAGCGGGGCCCGCGCCGTCCATGAGCTTGGCCGCACTGACCTGAAGATCAGCGACGGCCGCCTGGTACTGGCCACCCTCCAGGAACCCCGCGATCGCCACCGCGTCACCCTTGAGGGCCTGCGTGGCCGCCGCGCGGACAGCCGGGACCTGCGACTCGATGGAAAAGGTTCGACACCCGGTCACGGTCGTCGAGTTCACCTGCACCGCGGTAACCCGACCGGAGGTAGGCGAGAACGGCGTCATCGTCTCCGGAGAGCGCCGTGCGCGCGGCCGCGGTGCCCCACGGACCGGACATCCTCATCGACAGGAGCGCCAGCTTGCGCCCGTCCGCGGCGATCCCCGCGTTGTCCGCGCCCGGCTGTGCCAGAGCGGAGGCGAGGCGGGTGGCCTCGTCCTTGGCCCGGCGGATCTGCTGGACGGCATCGCCGACCTGGGTGCCCTTGTCGTCGTACGCCGCCTTGGCAGCCCTGGCCTTCTCGACGTTCGCGGCGGTCCGCGCCGCCAGGTCCTCGGCCTCGGCCCGGCGGGCGAGGTCCTGCACCTGGTTGGCCTTGTCGACCGCGTCCTTGGCGGTCCGGGCGGCCTGTACGGCGGCCTCGGCATGGGCCGTGGCCCGGTCCGCCGCCTGTGCGGCCTCACCGGCGTGCTGCGCCGCGTCACGAGCGGCCGAAGCCGCGTTGCGGGCATGCGTGGCCGCCGAGTCCGCGAGCGTCTTCGCCTGGATGGCGGCCTGCGCGGCCTCACCGGCAAGGGACTTGGCGGCGGTGGCGGCCCGCGAGGCCTCCTGCGCCTGACGACGCGTGGCCGCCGCGGCCGCCTTGGCCCGCGCCGACTGAGCGCCGGCCGCGGAGGCGAAACCGCCGGCCCGATCGGCCGAATCGGCCGCGGCCGTCGCGTTGCCACCCGCGCTCAGCGCCGCGTCCGCGGCCTGCTGACTGGCGGTCGCAGCCGCGTTCGCCTGGGTCAGCGCACCGGACGACGCCTCCGCCGCCTTCGCTGCCGTCTCGGCTGCGACCGCGGCCACTGCGGCGGTGTCTGCCTTGCCGCGGTCGGACGCGGCCGCCGCGGCGGCGTTTCGTGCCGCAGTCGCCGCCTGCGCGGCACCTGCCGCCGCGTAGGCGGCCTGGGTGGCCGCGCTCGCCGCCGTCCGTGCCGAGTTGGTGGCGGCCCTGGCAGCCGTGATCGCGGTCTGGGCCGCGTCTGCCGCACGCCCGGCGGCGTCCGCGGCACGAACGGCCGCAGCGCCCGCGGCGATGGTGTCGTTGCGCGCCGCCTCGGTCTCGGCCGCCGCCCTCGCGGCGTCCGCCTTCGCGAGCTGTGAAGCGGCCACCGCCTCGGCGGAGGCGGCCTTCGCGGCCTCCGTCTCCCGCACCGCCTGGGCGGAGGCGTCCTTGGCCTGCTGGGTCAGCTGCCCGACACTGGTGCGCTCCACGTCCCTGGCCTTGGCCACGTGCTGGCCGACGCTGAGGAACTCGCGCACGTCATCGATCGACCCGTTGATCGCCAGCTTCGCGGCCGCCTGGGTGTTCGGCCCGCCCTCGCTGAAGATCTGGACCAGCTTCACCCGGTCGTCGGTGTCCCGAGCCGTGTACTGACCGTCGTTGAGGAAGGCCTGGACGTCATCGTTCGAACCGTTCAGAGCCGCCCGCGCCGCCGCCTCCACGCCGCTACCCGCGCCGTTCATCAGCTGAGCGGCCCTGACCTGCTGATCCTGGGTCAGCGGCAGCTGCCAGCCGGATTCGAGGAAGACTCGCAGCTCCTCGGGTGAGCCGGAGAGCGCCTTGAGAGCCGCCTCCTTGACCCCGGGCCCGCCGAGTGCGTGCATCTGTGCCGCGCTGACCTGGTTGTCCTGCAGTTCGGCAGGAGCCAGGTCGACGTCCAGGAACTTGCGCACATCCGCGTCGGACCCCACCAAGGAGGTCTCGGCAGCGGCCTTGACGGCAGGGCCGCCCTCCAGCCAGTAGCCGATCACCCGGGCCCGGTCGGTCAGCGGTATCTCGACACCGCTACCCGTGACGGGCGCATCCGCAACGGCCGGACAAGCGCCCAACAAACTGGACACCAATACCAGCGGAAGAACTCGGAGGAATGCTCGGGCCGGTATGGCCCGAGGCTTTCGTCGAATTCTCCTCTCCCCTGCGATCCCCACGTTCCATACGTCCATCAAGAACCCCCTGCATACTCGGTCGATTCACATGTGAATCGTCGCCGAAGCATACTGTCTTTCTGACACTCAGAGAGACCGAGGAACAATCAGGAAATCCGGTGAGATCGCCACCGAGATGCGTGCAGGGAAAAGCGAGACGTCTCTCGTCGGGCCCCGAGAGGTACCGAGTTCACTCGCCCGGAGGCAGGACCAGCGGATTCTCGCGGAACTCACCCAGCAGCCGAAAGAAAGCCTCTGCCGAGGACTCGTCCGTGCGCTTGAGACTCTCCACCGCCGTCTCCCAGCCGTGCGAGAGCGAGGTGCCGAAATTCCAGCTAAGCCAGTTGGTGAACGGGCCGTCGGGGTCGAATGCGAAGCCCTCGTCCACACCGTGGATCTGCAGAGCGAGCGAGTATCCGGCCAGGAATCTCGCGAACTCACGCAGATCGCCACTCGCGATGGTCTGTCGCCTGAAGCGCACGTCGTCCAGCACATCGTCGATGTTGTGAAACTCTCCAGCCGGCACAGTCTCGCTCCTCATGGGATTTCAATAGGTGGTGTGGGGGCCCACGACAACGTGGACCCCCACACTCGATCTAGGTCACAGAACTATCCCCCGGTGGGGGTGAACGTGTAGCGCCCGTTGCTACCGGGGTTGAGATACAGCGACCCCTTCCTCGACTGGACGGGGAACTGGCCCACGTTATCGAAGAAGCGCGCCAGATACTCGTCCCGTGGGACACCGTTCCTTCCCGTCCAGTTGTCGAAGACCTTGCCGTCCTTGATCACGGCGTAGTGGACCGACCATCCGGACTCGATTCCCTGGTAGGGAAGCTTCGCGAGCGTGGAACCGTACAGCGGTGAGATCTGGAGCACCTCCCCTCCTCCGAGCTTGTTGATGATCTCCATCGCGCAGGCCTCGCACCCGCTGCTGTCCTTGATCGTGCTCTTGGGCGCGGCCGTCCACGACTCACCCAGGTCGGGGCACTTCTGCGAGTTGTGGACCAGCACCGACGTCTCGCCCGCGAGGACGTAGTACGTGTGGAGGTCGCTGACCGAGAGGTTGTAGGCGGGCTGCAACGTGGTCCGGTGCCGGACGTCCGAGACCGTGGCGGTCGCACCGGAGGCCGTCCGCACCTGGTCACCGGCCTGGAGGTCGGCGGCGTCCACCCAGTTCTGACGGTTCTCGGACCAGAAGGGGTGGTGGTCGGTCGCGGTCAGCGTGCCGGCCTTCGCCCCCGTCCGCACCACCAGGTCCGTGAAGTCACGGTCATCGGGGGTGTAGATGGTCGCATCCACCCGGCGGGCACCGGTCTGTCCGGTGGCGGGGTCGCCGGAGAGGACCTGGTCGCCGACCCGGACCTGCTCGATCGGCTTGGTCGAACCGTCCGCCATCAGCACCCGGGTGCCGGCCGGGAAGCTGTTCCTGCCGATGGGGCAACTGCCGGGGAGCTTGGAGAACAGCTTGTCCAAGAACTCCATGACCTTCTTGCCGCCGGGGATCTTCTCGGCCCACTTGGCGAGCTTGGCCACGGCGGCGGCGTCACCGGCGAGCGGAATCGCCCCGACGCAGGACAGGATCGCGTTCTCGACGTCCTTCTGCAGGGCGTAGATGCCGCAGTTGATCAGGTCCGCGATGTCCGCGAGGCCCGGGGCGAAGACTCCCCCGACACCACCGATGAGGTCCAGGACCCCATGGGTGACGTTCAGGACGGTGTCCAGCCAGCCGGACTTGTGCTGGGCGGCCTCCTTGCGGAGTTCGGCCTCCAGGGTGTCGGTGGCCGACTTCTTGTCCTGTTCGGCCTGCTGCTTGGCGGCGGCGTCATTGGCGGCCTGGGCCGCGGCCACACGGGCGGCCTCCTGCTCGGCGACGTACTTGGTCTTGTACGTGTCCATGGCATTGCGCGCGGCCTGCGCGGCGACCGCCGTGTCCTGACCGGCCGCCTCGGCGTCGGCCTTCGCCCGGGCGGCGGAGGCGTAGGCGTCCTGAGCCGACCAGCTCGCGCTGGCGGCCGAGCGCTGGGCCTGCTGGGCCGAGTAGCTGGCGGAGGCGGCGGAGTGACGGGCCGAAGCCTCGGCGGAGGCGGCGGTCTTCGCCGCGTCCGCGGCCTTCTTGGCGCTGACGGCGGCCGCGTCGGCCTTGTTCTTCGCCTCGGCGGCGTAGCCGGCAGCGGCACTGGCAGCGGCACCGGCCTGGGCGGACGCGACGTCGGCCTCACCGGAGGCGTTGCGGGCGAGGGCCGCGGCCTGGACGGCCTCGGCGGCACTCTGCTGGGCGTAGGCGGTGACCGCCGACGCCTCGGAGATCATCCGCTGGATCTCGGCCACGTGGGTGGCGGCGAGCGCGTCCTTGCGAGCGGTGGTGTACTGCCCGGTTTCGATGAAGGCCCGGAGCACCTCCGGGGTTCCTTCGAGCGCGATCCGCGCCGCGGCCTTGACCTCCGGACCGCCGGACTGACGGAGCCCGGCCGCGACGACCTGGTCGTCGGCGAGCTGAGCCAGGTAGCGGCCGTTGGTGAGGAAGTCACGCAGCGCGTCGACGTTGCCGTTGAGCGCGGCCCGACCGGCGGCCTGGACCGTGAGGCCACCTGTGCTGACGATCTTGGCGACACTCACCTGGAAATCGGGAGTGGCCGCCTGGTACTGGCCGGTGGTCAGGTAGGCGGTGACCGCGTTGGCGTCACCCTGCAGGGCCTGGGCCGCCGCAGCGCGCACCGCCGGAAGCTCCGAGGTGGTGGCGAGGTTCTGGACACGGTCCCGGTCGTCCATCTCGATCGCCCGGCGGCGACCGTCACGGACGAAGTCGAGCACGTCCTGGTCGGTGCCGGAGAGTGCCGTTCGGGCTGCCGCGACCTCCCAGGGACCGGCGATCTTCATCGACAGGACGGCGAGCTTGCGCCCGTCGGTGGCGATGGCCGCGGTGTCGGGGTTCGCCTGGGCCAGCGCGGTGGCGAGGCGGTTGGCCTCGTCCTTGGTCCGGCGCAGCTGCTGGACGCCGTCGCCGATCGCGGCCTGCTTGTCGTCGTAGGCGGCCTTGGCGGCCTTGACCCGTTCGACATCGGTGGCGGTCTGCGCGGCGAGGTCCTCGGCCTCCGCCCGCTGGGCGAGGTCGTGGACCCGGTTGGCTGCGTCGACGGCGTCCTTGGCGGTCTGCGCGGCGGCGACCGCCGCGTCGGCGTGGGCCTTGGAGCGGTCGGCGGCCTGTGCGGCCTCTCCGGCGTGCTGGGCGGCGTCATTGGCGGCGGCGGCCGCGTTGTGGGCGTGCGCGGCGGCGGAGTCCGCGAGCGCCTTGGCCTGGGCGGTCGCCTGCGCGGCTTCGCCGGCCAGGGACTTGGCGGCGGTCGCGGCCCGGGAGGCTTCCTGGGCCTGACGCTGGGTCGCGGCCGCGGCGGCCTTGGCCCGCGCCGACTGGGAACCGGCCACGCCGGCGTAACTACCGGCCTGGCCCGCCGCGGTGGCGGCGGCCATCGCGTTGCCGCTGGCGCTCAGGGCGGACTCGGCCACCTCGGCGCTGGCGCTCGCGGCGGCAGTGGCCTGGGTCAGCGATCCCGACGCGGCGTCCGCGGCCTTCGCCGCGGTCTCGGCCGTGGTGGCGGCGGCCGTGGCCGCGTCCGCCTTGGCACGGTCCGTGGCGGCTCCCGCCGCCGCGTTGCGGGCGGCCGTCGCGGCCCGGGCCGCGCCCGCGGCGGCGTAGGCGGCCTGGCTGGCCGCGCTGGCCGCCGTGCGGGCCGAGTTGGTGGCGGAACGGGCGGCCTTCACCGCGGTCTGCGCCGCGTCGGTCGCCCGGTTGGCGGCGTCCGCCGCCCGTCCGGCGGCGGCGGACGCGGCGACCGTGTCGTTGCGCGCGGCCTCGGTCTCGGCGGCGGCCTTCGCCGCCGACTCCTTGGCCAGTTGCGAGGCCGCGATCGCCTGCGCCGCGGACTCCTTGGCGTCCTCGGTCTCGCGGACGGCCTGTGCGGACGCCTCCTTGGCCTGCTGGGTCAGCTGCTCGACGCTGGTGTGCTCCACGTCACGGGCCTTGGCCACGTGCTGGCCGACCTCGAGGAACTCACGGACGTCGTCGATGGTCCCGTTGAGCGCCAACCTGGCGGCGGCCTGGGTGTTCGGCCCGCCGGTGGCGAGGATCTGAACCAGCTTCACCCGGTCATCGGTGTCCCGCGCGGTGTACTGGCCGTCGTTCAGGAACGCCTGGACATCGTCCGGGGTGCCGTTGAGGGCGGCCCTCGCGGCAGCCTGCACACCGGCGCCCGAGCCGTTGATCAACGAGGCGGCCCTGACCTGCTGATCGCTCTTCAGCGCCTCCTGGTAGCCACCGTCCAGGAAGGCCCGCAGCTCCTCCGGGGTGCCGGCGAGCGCCTTGCGCGCCGCCTCCCGTACACCGGCTCCGCCCAGGGTGAGGATCTGCGCGGCGCTGACCTGGTCGTCCTGTACCTGAGCGGGAACGCGCTCGATGTCCAGGAACTTGCGCACGTCCGCGTCCGAGCCGGTCAGTGCGGCCTCGGCCGTGGCCTTGACCGCCGGACCGCCCGCCTGCCAGAGCGCGACCACGCGGGCGCGGTCCATCGACACGACGGGGGTCGTGGCACCCGTCGCGTCCGCGGCCATGGCCGGAGCGGCCCCCAACAGACCGGCCGCGAGCGCCAGTGGCAGCACGCGCAGGCTGACCACAGCGGATATGGACTGCCCACCCCGCCTTCGCCGCTTGGACCGGACAACTATTCCACCCACCAGAGACCCCTCCACGATCCGATAGCCGAGATTCGACTGGGGTGGAGCATATCCACAGCGGAATGTCCGAACGACCGGAAAGACAACCCGTCAGCTCGACGCACAGAGGTGTTGGTTGAGCGAACAGATGGCAAACCCAGACAAAAGACAATCAATCTCTCGCCTCGTCAAATCGGCGACCCAACTGAGCTGACCTGCTGCGTTACTTGATCGAGCCACGGCCGGGGAGAGCGCTTGGGCATGCCCTAGACTGCGAACCGCCAAAGCCATCGGGGGCCGGGAATGGCACGCCGTCACCGCCATTCCATCCGTCTCGCACGCGTCGGATCAACGATGCCGACCGTCGAGTAGTTGGATGTCGACCGTTCCCCCGGGTGAAGTCAACCCACCTGAAGGGAAAATGAGATGAAGAGCAACATAGCCCGCTGGCTGATAGCCGGTTCCCTCGCGGCAGCCACCACCTTCGGCGCCACCGCGCTGGCCTCCGCGGACTCCGCTCCGGGGGGCGACACCGCCACCCCGCCGCCCGCGGTGGAGGACTTCGCCTACCCCGGCGCCTCCCCCTTCCCCCAGCTGAAGCTCATCCGCGGCGACGGACACATCGTCCTGGCCGACTGCAACACGTCCACCCAGATCCAGCTGTGGAGCACGGCCGCCACCAGCCCCAGTGGCGGTCCCGGCGTCTGCTTCCGCGTCACCGGCGCCAGCGGCTACCTCTCGCTCGAACTGCCGCAGACCTTCATGATCCAGACCAGCAACGAGCGGTCCGTGCGCGCCGACCTGACCTCCGAGGGTGTCGCCCAGACCGTGGACGTCGCCAAGGGCGGCGCCGCCACCGTCGGCGTGGCGCTCGGCCAGAAGCCGACCATGCTCGTCGAGTTGCGCATCACCGGCTGACCCGTCACCGAGCCGGTCGCCGACCGGCCGCCCAGTACCCGGCACCATCGATCTGGGGGACTCCCATGAAACACCGCGTCCGCGGTTGGGCGGCCGTCATCGCCGCCACCGCCGCCGCAGGCGTGTTCGGCTTGAGCGCGTTCGCCGCCGCCGACACGGCACCACCGCCCGCCGACGCCGCCGGCCCGCCGCCGGCCGTCGAGGACTTCTCCTACCCCGGCGGTTCCGCGCTGACCGGCTTCAAGATCCTGCGCGGCGACGGCCACCTCACCCTCGCCGACTGCTCCGGCCCGACGCAGATCCAGATCTGGACCCGGGCCGCCGTCAACCGCGACAACAAGGTGTGCTTCACCGCCACCACCACGACCGGCTCGCTGACTCTGGAGCTGACCGACGTCTTCGCCGTCCAGACCTCGGGCCGCTCCGTGCAGGCCGGCCTCACCGCCGGCGGAACGACCCAGACCCTGGACGTTCCCAAGGACGGCTTCAAGGCCGTCGGTGAGGGCCTCGGCCAGGCCCCCACCACCGTCGTCGAACTGCGCGTCACCGGCTGACCGTCCAGCTGCCGGCAGACATCCACCTTCGAGACCGAGGAATACCACCCCATGCTTTCCAAGACCTCTGCCCGCGCCCGGCTGACGGGCGCGTTGGCCGCGACCTTGGCCGTCGGCGCGCTGGCCACCTTCTCCGCCGCGCCGGCCGGTGCGGCCGTCGGTGACCCGGCGGCGGACGGCGCCTACGCCTACACCGCCAAGCTCACCATCGGCGACAACGTCCGCACCTGCACCGG
>NZ_JBSFNM010000044.1:0-80995 GCF_053587085.1 Kitasatospora sp. NPDC003701 | reverse complement strand
GCGGCCTCCTGACGCCAGATGTCGGCGTCCACGGTGAACAGCAGGTCCCGGTCGGCCTCGGAGAGGTCCAGGCCGTCCAGGTCGAAGCCCTCGACCGGCACCGGGGCGGAGCGCCCGGCGGCCGGCCCGTCAGTCGAGGAGGCCGAGCCGCCGGCCGCCCCGGCCGTGCAGGCGCCGGAGGAAGGCGAGCACACCGGCGGAGCCGCCGGCCCAGGTGGCGCTCGACCGGGTCAGGCCGGCGTCCGGGAACACCGGTCGGGCCGGGGTGCCGCCGCTGCGGCTCAGGATGATCGCGCCGACGGTCTCGGCGGCGTGCCGGAACTCCTCGGAGTCGCAGGCCCCGGCGACGTCCACCATCAGGTCGCCGACCCCGGACAGCCCGCAGCACTGGGTGACCAGCGGCATGCGCGGCGCCAGCGCGGCGCAGGTGCGCGCGGCCTGCCGGGCCAGGGCGAGGTACCCGGGTTCGCCGAGGTGGTCGGCGGCCCGGACGAGTACCGCTCCGATCCCGGCCAGGCCCCGGCACCAGGAGCCGTAGCGGCGGGTTCCGCCGGGGCTGGTCGCCGCCGCGACGATGCCCGGGGTGACGGCGGCGAGCCGCGCGCAGGCGAGCTCGGCCCGGCGGAGGGCGGCGGGATCCCCGGTCGCGCCCGCGTACGCGAGCAGGAAGTACGCGACTCCCGCCTCGCCGTGCGCCAGCCCTTCGCGCAGGGCGGCGCTGCCGGTCGTGTCGGCCCCCGCGGGCGTCAGCCGGGCCTCGCCGGACGCCAGCATCCGGTCGCACTCGGCGGCGACGGCGAGGTGGCGTTCGGCGAGTCGGGCCCGGCCGCCGGCCGAGGCGTGTCGGGCGAGAAGCAGCCGGCCGATGCCGATTCCGGCGACGCCCTCGATCAGGTCCGCCTCCGGTGCTCCGCCGCCCGGCCCCCGGGTCGGCAGGGCGGGTCCTTCGCCGACCGGGTCCTGGCCCCGGCCGCCGGTGGCCGCCCCGGCCTCGGCGAGGAAGAGTCCCACGCCGGTACGGCCCGAGTAGAAGCCCGGTGACAGGTTCCTGGACTGACCCGCCGTCCACTGCGCCAGGGCGTCCACGGCTTCGCGCACCCCGCTCCGGTGGAGGTGGTGGAGGAGTTCGAGCCCGAGCCCCGAGCTTCCGCCGTAGACGTCGACCGGCGTCGGGACGGTCGCGCGTGCGGCGAGCACCGGGTCCGCGATCCTGCGGGCCTCGTCGACGCAGTACGCGACCGTGTGCTCGATGATCTCCTCGACCAGGCCGTCGTCGTACCGGAGCCGCCCGGGCCCGCCGGGCGTTCGGGACGGCGCGGGCGGTGCTGACGCGCCGGGCGCCCCGCCGCGCAGCCGTTCGGCGCCGGCGGTCCGCACGGCCGGATCGAGGCTCGTCAACTCGGCGATCACCGCCCGGATCCACCGGTGCTCGTCGCCGGGCAGCGCCCAGGCCAGACCGGCGAGGGTGCGGTCCCGGTTGACGGCGGTGTCGCCGTCGACGACCACCGGATCCATGCCGGTGGCGGCGAAGCAGAGGGTCGCCCCCAGGGCGTAGTAGTCGTCGGCGGGCTCGGCCGGCCCGCTCACGCGTCGGACCGGGTCGCTGTAGCCGGGGGTCGAGCCGTCCGGACCGGCGCCGCCCAGGGCGCTGATCCCGAAGTCGATCACATGGCACCGGCCGGCGGCGTCGAGCACGACGTTGTCGGGCTTGAGGTCACGGACCACCACGCCCCGGCGGTGGATGCCGTCCAGGACGCGCAGGAGCCGGCCGGCGAGACCGGCGGGCGTGCGCGACGGCCGCGCCGCGTCGTCCCGGTACGGGCCGTTCTCCTGGACCTCCCGCCGCAGGTCCCGGTCGCCGCAGCTGGTCATCACCAGGTACTCGTCCGAGCGGTGCCGGAAGTAGTCGAGCGCGCGGGGCACTCCCTCGGCGGTGTCGAGCGCGGCCAGGACGGTGCGTTCGTTGCGCAGCCGGTCGCGGGTGTCCGCCCCGGACTCGTCCTCGGCCACGAAGGCCCGCGCCTGCTTGACGACCACCGGCAACCCGGTGGCCCGGTCGACCGCGCGGTAGACGTTGCCCTGCGGTTTGCGCACGATGCCGCCGGTGACCCGGTAGCGCCCGTCGCCGAACCCGGGGGAGGAGTCCGCCCGGGCGCCGTGCCCGGGCCGCTTCGGGAAGGGATCCTCGGCCCACGGCGGGCACCGGTACGCACCGGAGGCGAGGCCGTCGAAGACCTCACCGTCCGGACCCACCATGACCGATTCGAGGCGCCCGCTCCGGCCGGTCCGGTAGTCGCCCGTGAAGGGCCCGTAGCGGTAGTAGACGGGGGAGTGCGGATCGACCCGCCGGTCGCTGACGATCTGCGGGCCCTCCCGGCCGCGCAGCACGGCGACGAGTTCGTCGGCGAGCCCGACGACGGAGCCCGGTCCCGGATAGACCGTGATCGCCTTCCCGACGGCACCCGCGCTCGAAGTGCCGGAGTTGATCGCCCGCAGGGTCTCCGGACTCCTGGCCCACTTGGCGTGGCAGACGTGTCGCGAGAGCACCGGCAGGACGAGGCCGGTCACGGCCTCGAGGTCGCCGGGCCGGGCCGAGATGTGGAGCTTCCAACCGTGCGCCATCGCCGGCATCCGCGGATCGTTCAGGTACGACCAGGTGTCGTCGGACCATCCGCTGCGGCCGGCGATGGGCTCGGTCACCGTCAGGAGTTGAAGTCGCAGGCGAAGCGGGTGGTCGCGGTCACCCACGGGTCGGCGAGACACGCCGTGGCGTCGTGGTCGCTGCGGTCGTCGTCCTCGAACACGATGGCCTCGTCGTCGACCACGAGCGGGCCGGCATCGCGGATCTCGTCGATCATGGCAACAGGCATGTGACGCCTCCAGGTCTTGTCGCGCGTCCGGCGACGGCGCGGGTTGCGCCCGCCGGGGGACCGCCGGGCCTGATGGGGCCGGCGGGTCCTGACCCCCGAAGGTAGGGAGGAATGATCGGCCTGACAAGAGGTCAGAACGCAGGATTTTCACAGGGCCGACACATCCATGGAGGGGTGGTGCGGCCGCTGTCCGACGGCGCTCCCGCCGCCGACGGGGGCGCGGCACCGGCCGGTTCGAGGGCCGGGGAAGGGCGGCCGCTCCGCCGGGAAGGCGGTGGACGGGACGCCTGCGCCGCCTGGGGGAGCGCGGGATCCGTAGTGCGGCGCATCTGTTGACCGCACGCACGGCGTCCGGCCCGGGGTCGTCATTGCCACGGCGGCCGCGGGCGGGTAGACGGGTAGCTGCCCCGAACCTCCGAGCACCGGGAGTACCCATGAAGACCGTCAAGCGGCTCACCGCGGCCGCCGCCGGCCTCGCGCTGGTGACCACCCTGAGCGGCACCGCCGCCGCCACGGCCGCCGCGCCCGCCGCCGGCCCGCAGCTGTTCTCCGTCCTGACCCTCTCCGGTGACGACAACGGCAGGACCGTGCAGGCGCACAGCGGCGACGTGATCCAGCTCAGCCTGTACGGCTTCCCGGACCACACCGTCAGGTGGTTGTGGGTCACGCCGTGGGCCACAGCGCCCTCGGTGCTGAGCCAGACCTCGGGCAGCGAGTCCCCGAACGGCGATGCGCAGGCCACCTTCACGGCAGCCGCCGCCGGCACCGGTGACATCGCCACGTACGCGCGCTGCGTCGTGGTGGAGCGCGGCTCCGTCTGCCCGCCGTGGGTCGGCCGGTGGAAGGTCACGGTCGTCGTCTCCTGAGCCGCCGGACCCGGCGGGCGGCTCACTCCGGTGCCGACGTGATTGCTTCTCCGCCGATGGGGCAGGCGCTCGGGCGTACGGAATGTCCGCGCTTGTCGTGTATCGGAAGGAGACCGTTGTGAGCAGGGTGAAGGAATCCATCGAGGTGGACGTCCCGCTGCACAGTGCCTACAACCAGTGGACGCAGTTCGAGGAGTTCCCGCAGTTCATGGACGGCGTGGAGGAGGTCCGCCAGACCGACGACCGGCACTGCCACTGGACGACGAAGGTCGGCGGAGCGCGCCGCGAGTTCGACACCGAGATCGTCGACCAGCTGCCCGACGAGCGGATCTCCTGGCGCACGGTGGGCGGAGACGTCCAGCAGATGGGTGTGGTCACCTTCCAGCGCCTCGACGAGTCCCACACCCGGGTGAGCCTGGCCATGGACTTCGAGCCGCACGGCATGGCCGAGAAGGCCGGGGCGATGCTCGGCGTCCTCGACCGGCAGGTCAAGGGCGACCTGAAGCGGTTCAAGGGCTTCATCGAGGACCAGGGCCGCGAGAGCGGCGGCTGGCGCGGTCGGCTGGCACCGGACGGCGGCCCGGCCACCGGGAGCACCGGCGGCTCGGGCGGATCGCGCGGTCCCGCTGACGCGCCCCCGCGCGAGCGGCCGCAGGCCCGGATGACCGGCGAGGGCGCGCCGCCCCTGCCCGAGGACCCGGACGACATGCGGCACGGCTGACCTCGCACCAACGCCCGGGCCCCGCCGCCCTTCGAAGAAGCACGCACCCTTCGAAGCACGGTGCCGGGGCCCGGGCGGCACCGCTCCGGGCCGCCACCGGCCACCCGGAAGGACCGGGGGCCACGACCGCGTACCGGTCGCGGAGGAACGTCCCGCACGACGTGAGCGAGCAGCCGGTCGCCGCCCGGACGCGACGGCGGCCGGCCGGCGGTAAGGAGAAGGCATGACCCTCTCGCACCCCGCCGATCGCAGCGACGGCGAGCGCGGCCGCTTCGAGCGGCTTGCCGAAGCCGCCTCCAACCTCACCAGCTCCCCGGCGTTCTCGCTGTTCTGCATCCTCCTGGTGGCCGCCTTCGTCGCCGTCCACGTGGCCGGCCTGTCGACGGAGTGGCAGATCCTCGTGGGGGACACCATGACGGCGATCACCCTGCTCCTGCTGGCGCTGCTCAAGAACGCCGAGCGGCGCGCCGAGCACGCCGTCCAGCGCAAGCTGGACGCGATCGCCGCCGCCCTCCTCGAAGAGCACGAGGGCCACGAGGGCGACGCCCACAAGGAGTTGCGCAAGGCGATCCGGATGGAGCAGCGTCTCTGACGCCGTCGGGCCGCGTATACGGGCGGCCGGCGACGGCCCGAGAATCGACCGCCGCGTCTACCGGGCGTCGCCCGGGTCGGGGAAGGAGTGGTGCTCGTGCGCGACCACCCAGCGCCCGCCCTCCTTGCGCAGCCCGACGGTGAGCCGCAGCCGCTGCGCCGGCCGGTCGGCGAAGTCCTGCGGAGTCCCGCAGCGCAACAGGGCGAACGCGAAGGCCACGTCGGCCCCGGCGGTGACCTCCAGCGACTCGGTCTCGAACGCCGCGCCCTGCGCCTGCCACTCGAAGAACGGCGGCCAGGTCTCCCGATAGGCGTCGATGCCGCGCACGCCCTCGTACGGCGGCGGCACGTCGAACATCACCACGTCCGCCGCGTGGTCCGCCAGGACCTTGTCGAGATCGCCCGCGTGCACGGCCGCCACCCAGTCCAGGATCAGCGCCCGGACCTGTTCCTCGTCGCTCACCATGCTCCGGATCCTCCGCGACCCGACCCCCGGTCGCCACCCGGCCGTGGCCGCCGGGCGCTCCTCGGCCGAGCCCCGGAACGGCCGAGCCCCGGAACGGCCGGGCCCCGGAACCCGGGGCTACCGCGCCGGTCTCCCGACGCCCGCCGTCCGACCCGCCGCGTGCGGTGCCGGACGGCGGGCCGGACGGCGCGGGCCGCCGTTCACATCACCGGCTCGGGGGCGGGCGGCCCCGGCAAGGGTCCCGGCCGGGGCCCCGGACCGGGCCCGGGGGCGGGCGGCGGCGGGGGATCGGGTTCGGGCTGCGGCGGGGCCGGCGGTACAGGGTCGGGTCCGCCCGGTCCCGGTACGGGCCCCGGCAGCGGGCCGGGACGGGGCCCCGGGCCCGGGGAGGGCACGGGACTGGGCGGGACCGGATCGTTGGGAGGTGTACCCATGGCAGGCTCCTGGTTCGGGGATCACGCCTTCCGGGAGGTGTCCCGCGCCGGCCGGGCTGCCCTGCGGTTCGTCGTTCGCCCCGTCGGGACGACGGGACGGGAACCGGCGCACCCGAGCGCGGATCGACCTCCTCGGTCGCCGCGCCTGCCCGGGGCGCCCTCGGATATGCGTCACCGGTCGCCGGAATCAGCGGGATGCCGGTCGTTTCCGTCCGATCGGGTGATCCGGGCGCGTCACCGGGAGACCGGCCTCGTGCCGCCGGCCGCTCCCGCCGGTGCGGCGCTCTCAGCGTTCGGCGTGGTGGCCGGACCGTTCGGGAAGGGGCCGGCCCGGCTCCGGCGTGCGTTCGTGTCCGTTGCCCTCCCGGGCTCCGCCTCCGCCTCCGTCCCCGTCCGCGTCCTCGGCGGCGTGGGTGTGGGACGGGGCCAGCAGGTCGAGGAGCGCGGCCACGCTGAGCCCGGACTCCGCCGGGTGCCTGAGCCAGGTGCCGGTAGCGATGCGGTAGCGGTTGCGGCGCCCGGCACGGGACCGGGTCAGATAGCCGGCCTGTTCGAGGTCGGTCACGATGGCTTGGACGGCACGCTCGGTGAGCTGGACCTCCACCGCGACGTCCCGCAGCCGCACGCCGGGATCACGGGCGATCGCGGCGAGCACCCGGGCGTGGTTGGTCACAAACGTCCAGCCCGTTCGCGCGGATTCTTCGAGGGCCATGCGTCCATCGTAGGAGTGTCGATTCACTTCTCGCCACATGCGAATTCCCGTTCAAGCATCTGTTGACGTGAATGGCGATGCGGGTCACCCTGGAGGTGTCGTCCTCCTCGTGCCTCCGAGGTGCGCCCATGAACACCGTCCGCCGTTACGCCGTCGCCCTGCCGGGCACGCCGGGCGGCCAGGCCGCACCGCGCACGGTCATCGTGCACCGCACCGACTCGCTCGGGCCCGCGTCCGAGCCGGTCTACGAGGACGCCACCGGGCACTTCCGCTTCCAGATCAGTGGGGCGGTCGCCGAGGTCCTGGAGCTGCCCGCCGAGTACGGGACGGCGCACCCGTGCCTCGAAGCCGTGCCGATGCCCTGAGCACCCGGCCTGACCTAACCCGGCCCGGCCCGATCCGACCTGGCTTGGTCCGATCCGGATGGCTCGATCGTAGGATCCGATCTTCCCGCTTTCTCATATACGTATTTTCGTTCACGTATCGCTTGACGTGAGAAGCATTGCATTCCACGCTTGAGAAGTCCGCCTTCGTCGCTCGGAGGAGGAGGCCATGGCTGACGATCCGCGTACGAGGAGTTCCGACGTTCCGCCCGCCGCCCCGCCGGCGACGGTGAACGGAAGCGGTCCGCTCGGCGGGCGGCGCCTTGCCGACGACCTGTGGGTGGTCGCGGAAGCCGCGCAGGACCGCGTCCGGGTGCGGGTGTCCGGCCAGATCGACCTCGATGTCGCGGCTCCTCTCGACGAAGCTCTCGAACAGGCCCTGCGGGCCAGCCGCACCGGCATCGACATCGACCTGTCGGCGGTCACCTTCTGCAACAGCACCGGCCTCAACTCCCTGTTGCAGCTTCGTATGACCGCCCTCCGCACCGGACGCGACGTGGTCCTCACCGAGGTCAGCGCCCAGGTGGGGCGGCTTCTCGGCATCACCGACACCCGCGGGCTCTTCGCGCCGAGCCCCGACCCCGAGGGCGCCGGCGGGCAGCCGGGAACCGACGGCCCCCCGCCCTGATCCGCCTCGGCGCACCGTGCGTGTGTAGCGGTCCCGGGGCTGGGCATCCGCCCGGCATGGAGGACGCGAAGGGCATGCCGGATGCCTCCGGCGGGTGCCTGAGTCGGCCGGTACGACCCGGATCGTCGGTCGCCCGACGGGATCCTCCGGTGCCGAACGAGGGTCGCACGATGACTGTTCCCCACGAGCCCCGGCCGGCCGGCGCACCGCAGGTCAGACGGCTGGCGCTGTTCGGCAGCCACGGCGCGGTGCATCGCTGCCGGGAGTTCACCCGGCGGGCGCTGACCGACTGGGCGTGGCTGCCGGCCCGCGACGAGGAGCAGCAGGGCGTCGCCGAGGATGTCCTCCTGATGGTCTCCGAGCTGGTCACCAACGCCTGCCTGCACGCCCCGGGCGGGCCTCGGGAGCTGCGGCTGGGCTGGGACGGCGTGCTGCTGCGGGCGGAGGTCGTGGACCTGAGCCCGGTGGAGCCGTTCCTCCGCCGGCCGGCGGAGCCGGGGCGGCCGGGCGGGCACGGGCTGCGGGTGGTGGACCGGCTCGCCCGGGCCTGGGGCTCGCTGCCGGAGGGGGACGGCAAGGCGGTCTGGCTGGAAGTGCCCGCACCGCCCGGGTGCCGCGCCTGATGCCGGGGCCCGCGCCGCTCCCGGGTCCGTGTGCCGGGCCGCTTCTCTCATCTGGTCGGTGGGGAGTAAACCAGGAGATAGCCGAATCAATCGGTCGATAGCGGGTACCAGACCCAACGCGGCGGCCGAGCGAGCGAGTCGGTCGCGCACGCACCCCGCCGGGGTGTGCCGGGGTCCCGGTCCGACGAGGAAGCCGGGCAGGTCCCCGGGACGAGAGCCCGGACGCGCCACGCGCGCAGCAGGCGGCAAGCGCCGTCGGACCAGGGCGGTCGGCTCAGATGCCCAGGAGAAGCGCCGTGTCCACCACCGTAGAGACCGGTCGTCAAGCCGGCCGGACGGCTGCCCCGCCGCCCGGGCTGCCCCGCCGCCCCAGCGCCGAGGAGCTGCGGGTGATGGGAAAGCTCGAGGCCCGCGAGATCAGCGACGCGCTGTTCGAGCGGCTGTCGGCCCTGGAGCGCGAGACCCACGCCTACAGCTACGTCCGCGGCACGATCATCGAGCTCAACATGCCGCTGGTGCGCTTCATCGCCTCCCGCTTCCGGCACCGCTCGGAGGACATGGACGACATCCTCCAGGTCGGCACCATCGGACTGATCAAGGCCGTCGACGGCTACGACCCCGCACGCGGGGCGGAGTTCGTCACCTATGCGATCCCCACCATCGCCGGGGAGATCAAGCGGTTCTTCCGCGACACCTCCTGGCCGGTGCGCGTGCCGCGCAGCATGCAGGAGCTCTACCTGGCGGTCGTCCGCGGGTCCGACCGGCTGGAGCAGCGGCTGGGCCGGCTGCCCCGCACCGAGGAGCTCGCCGAGGACCTCGGCCTGACGGCCGACCAGGTGGTCGAGGGCCTGGTCGCCGGGCGGGTCTACCGGCCCAACTCGCTGGACGCGCTGCGCGAGCAGGACACCGACGAGACCGGCAGCGCCCTCCTGGACAGGCTCGGCGCGGACGACCCCGACCTCGAACTCGTCGAGTTCCGTACCGCCGTGCGCCCGCTGCTCGGCCGGCTTCCCGAGCGTGAACAGACCGTGTTGAAGCTCCGCTTCTGGGAGGGCCGCACCCAGTCGGAGATCGCCGAGCGGATCGGGGTCTCCCAGATGCAGGTGTCCCGGCTGCTCTCCGCCGTCCTGGCCGGGCTGCGCGAGCAACTGGAGGACTGCGACGCGCCCGGCTGGAGCTGTGCACCGGTCGACCCGGCCCGTCCGGCCCGGCACCCGAGCGGCCCGGCCGCCGATGGCACCGCCACCGCCACCGCGTCCCGTCGGGGGCGCGGGCGCCACTGACCGCCGGCGCGCCCCGGACGGCCCTCAGATCCCCTGCGGCTGCCCCGGCCCGCGCGGTCCGGACGCCACGGCCGGCCCCGGGCCGGCCGTCCCGTCGCCGGACGGTTCCGGGTCGGCCGCCGCCGCAGCGGCGCCGGGCTGCTCCCCGGAGAGCCGGTAGCACCGGGTGGAACAGAAACGGTCGCGCCGTCTGACCCCCGGGTGCTGGTACGCGCGACCGCAGTGCACGCAGATCCGGGCGGCGGCACCGGGGGCGACGGTGTCGTCGGCCTCCACACGGTCCAGGCCGAGCGCCTGGAGCAGCGCCCGGCAGTCCTCCCGGTCACGGGAGTGGGCGGCCACCACCAACCTCGCCCGGGCGCGGACCGGCGCCGGGGCGACCGCGGTCACCGGCTCGATGATCTCTCCGAGCGTCGTCAGATCTCGATCGGCACGCTGCATGGGACTGCACCCCCTGGGACACCGGGACGCGACAGAACCGTCCAGGGTACTGCGGCGGCCGGGCGCGCGGCGTCGCTCACCGGCGGCGCGTCGCAGCCCGCCCCGGCCGGTACCCGCCGCACCGACCCGCCACCGTCGCGACGGTGTACGGCGAAGCGGTTGTCGGGCGGACCGGCGGGTGTCCGGCCGGGCGCCGCGTGGAATGCGTGGGCCCATGGAAGCCACCGACACCCTCGCGACCGGCAGCGGGATCGCCCTGACCGTCAACGGCCGGCCGCACACGCTCACGGTCGACCACCGCGCCACCCTCCTCGACGTGCTGCGCGAGCGGCTCGGCCTGACCGGTGCGAAACAGGGCTGCGACCACGGCCAGTGCGGCGCCTGCACCGTGCTGCTGGACGGACGGCGGGTCAACAGCTGTCTGCTGCCGGCCGTCGCCCAGGACGGCCGCGCCGTCACCACCGTGGAGGGCCTGGCCGGGCCGGACGGGCCGCATCCGCTCCAGCGGGCGTTCCTCGAACAGGAGGCCTTCCAGTGCGGCTTCTGCACCCCGGGCCAGCTCTGCTCGGCGGCCGGCGTGCTCGCCGAGACCGCCGACGATCCGGCCCCGGCCGACGAGGCGGCGGTGCGCGAACTGCTCAGCGGCAACATCTGCCGCTGCGGCGCCTACCCGGGCATCGTCCGGGCCGTCCGGCAGGCGCAGGCCGAGGTCCGGGCCGAGGTCCGGGCCGACCGGGCCACCCGGGAGGCTTCGGCATGAAGCCCCTCGGCTACACCAGGCCCACGGACGTGGCGGGCGCCGTCGCCCTGCTGGCCGGGCACCCCGGCGCGCGCGCCCTGGCCGGCGGGACCAACCTGGTCGACCTCATGAAGCTCGGCGTCGAACGGCCCGGACTGCTCGTCGACATCGCCCGCCTGCCCCTCGACCGGGTCGAGGAGACACCGCAGGGCGGCCTGCTGATCGGCGCGAACGTCCGCAACAGCGACCTCGCCGCCCACCGGCTGGTGCGCGAGCGCTACCCGGTGGTCTCCCGCGCCGTCCTGGCCGGCGCCAGCGGCCAGCTCCGCAACGTCGCCACCACCGGCGGCAACCTGCTCCAGCGCACCCGCTGCCTCTACTTCCAGGACGTCTCCAAGCCCTGCAACAAGCGGCTGCCCGGCTCCGGCTGCCCGGCCCGCACCGGGGTCCACCGCGACCTCGGCGTGCTCGGCACCTCCGAACACTGCGTGGCGACCCACCCGTCCGACCTGGCGGTGGCGCTCGTCGCCCTGGACGCCGTGCTGCACCTGACCGGCCCCGCCGGGGACCGGGCACTGCCGCTGACCTCGTTCCACCGCCTGCCGGGCGAGACCCCGGACCGGGACACCGAGCTCGGGCCCGCCGAACTCGTCACCGCCGTCGAGCTGCCGCCGCCCCCGGCCGGGGCGCGCTCGGAGTACCGCAAGGTCCGCGAGCGGGCCTCCTTCGCCTTCGCGACGTGCTCGCTCGCCGCCCTCCTGGCCCTGCGCGACGGCCGGATCGAGACCGTACGGCTCGCCTTCGGCGCCCTCGCCCCCCGACCGTGGCGGGCCCTCACCGCGGAGGCCGCGCTGCGCGGCGAGCCGTTCACCGCGGCGGCCGTCGCGGCCGCCATGGACGCCGAACTGGCGAGCGCCCGTCCGCTGCCCGACAACGCGTTCAAGCTGGCACTGGCCCGCCGGCTCGCCGTCCGCGAACTCGGCCTGCTCGCCACCGACCGGGAGGCCCGGTGAACACCGACCTCGCCCGACCGGAGGGCCTGGAGAAGGTCACCGGCACCGCCCGCTACGCCGGCGACCAGCGGCCCGACGGGCTGGTCCACGCCTGGCCGGTGCCCACCACCGTCGCCCGCGGCGACATCACCGCCGTCGACACCGCCGCCGCCCTGGCGATCCCCGGCGTCCTCGCGGTGCTCACCCACCGCGACGCGCCCGCCCTCGCCCTGCCCGCGGACGGCGACCCGACGCTCGCCGTGCTGCAGTCACCCCGGGTCGCGCACCGCGGCCAGGTCGCCGCCCTGGTCGTCGCCGAGACCCCGCAGGACGCCCGGGCCGGCGCGGAGGCCGTCCGGATCGGCTACGCCGTCGAACCGCACGACGTCGTCCTCACCGACCACCACCCCGGCCTCTACACACCCGAGAAGGCCAACGGCGGCCACCCCGCCGTCCGCACCCACGGCGACTTCGACCACGCCTACCGGCAGGCCGACGTCCGGATCGACCGCACCTACCGCATCGGCCCGCTGCACAACCACCCGATGGAGCCGCACACCGCCACCGCCCGGTGGGCCGACGGCCGGCTGACCGTGCACGACTCCAGCCAGGGCGGCAACAACGTCCAGGAGACGCTCGCCGCACTGTTCGGGGTGCACCCGCAGGACGTGCTGGTGATCAGCGAGCACGTCGGCGGCGGCTTCGGCGCCAAGGGCACCACCCGGCCGCACGTCGTCCTGGCGGCGATGGCCGCCCGGCACGTCGACCGTCCGGTCCGGCTCGCCCTGCCCCGCTCCCAGCTGTCCGCCCTCACCGGCCACCGCTCGCCCACCGTGCACCGGCTGCGCCTCGGCGCCGACGACGGCGGTCGGCTCGCCGCACTGGCGCACGAGGTGGTCACCCGCTCCTCGACGGTGCGCGAGTTCGTCGAACAGGCCGCCGTACCGGCCCGGGTGATGTACGCGGCGCCGCACAGCCGGACGGCGCACCGGGTGGTCCGCCAGGACGTGCCCACCCCCTCCTGGATGCGGGCGCCGGGCGAGGCGCCGGGCATGTTCGCCCTCGAATGCGCCATGGACGAACTCGCCGAGGCCTGCGGCCTGGACCCGGTCGAACTGCGCGTGCGCAACGAACCGGCCGTGGAGCCGGACACCGGCCGCCCCTTCAGCAGCCGCCACCTGGTGGAGTGCCTGCGGGAGGGCGCGCGCCGGTTCGACTGGCCGGGCGAACGCGCCCGGGGGCCGCGCCGCGACGGGGCCTGGCTGCTCGGCAGCGGCGTCGCCGCCTCGACCTACCCCGTCCTGGTCTCCCCCTCCACCGCCGAGGCCGTCGCCCTCCCCGACGGCACCTTCCTCCTGCGCACCAACGCCACCGACATCGGCACGGGAGCCCGGGCGGTCCTGACGAACATCGCGGCGGAGGCGCTCGGCGTGCCGGCGGACCGGGTCACCGTCGCGATCGGCCGGACCGACCTCCCGCGGGCCCCGCTCGCGGGAGGCTCCGCCGGCACCGCCTCCTGGGGCTGGGCGGCCCACGAGGCCTGCTCCGGGCTGCGCCGCGCCCTGGCGCAGCGGGGCGACGCGCCGTTGCCCGCCGACGGGCTGCGCCACCGGGCCGACACCACCGCGGCGGTGTCGGCCGGGCGCGAGTACGCCCGGCACGCCTTCGGCGCCCAGTTCGCCCAGGTCGCGGTGGACGCCGACACCGGGGAGGTGCGGCTGCGCCGGCTGCTCGGTGTCTTCGCGGCCGGGCGGATCCTGAACGCCCGTACCGCCCGGTCGCAGCTGGTGGGCGGGATGATCATGGGCGTCTCGATGGCGCTCCTCGAACACAGCACGATGGACCGGGAGTTCGGCGACCACGCCGAGCGCGATCTGGCCTCGTACCACGTCGCGGCGAACGCCGACATCCCCTCCGTGGAGGCCCACTGGATCGACGAGGAGGACGCGCACCTGAACCCCATGGGCTCGAAGGGGATCGGCGAGATCGGCATCGTGGGCACCGCCGCGGCCGTCGCCAACGCCGTCCATCACGCCACCGGGGTACGGGTGAGGGAGCTGCCGGTGCGCCCGGAGGCACTGCTGGACGCCCTGCCGGGGTAGGCCCTGTCCGGCCCGCGGGCCGGACACCGGTCCGTACCGCACGACCGCGCCCGCCCACCGAATCGCCGGTGGGCGGGCGCGGTCGTGCGGCGGCGGCAGCGGGAGTGCCGGTGAGGGTGTCGGGGTCAGGACGCGGCGCGGCGGGGGCGGCCGGCCTCTTCGAGGGCGTGTTGGAGTTCGTCGCGGGTCATGGTGGAGCGGTGGGGGATGTCGAGGTCGGTGGCGCGTTTGTAGAGCTCGGCCTTGGTGAGCCCGGAGAGCTGCGGCCCGGTCGGCTTCGTCGACGTCCCGGCGCCGGCGCCGGCCCTGGCCGAGGTGCTCTTCTTGCCGCCGGTCTGCTTGGGCGTCCGGCCGGTGCGGGCGGCCGTCGACCGGGAGCCGCTCTTCTTCGCCCCGCCCGGTTCCTCCGTGCGGGCATCGTCGAGGCTGCGGCGCAGGGCGTCCATCAGGTCGATGACGTTGGTGGCCTCGGGGGCGGGGCCGCCGGAGACGGCGATCTCGCGGCCGGCGAGCTTGTCCTCGATGAGCTTCTTGACCTGGTCCTCGTAGGTGTCGTGCCAGTCCTCGGGAGCCCAGTCGACGGCGAGCATGCCGATCAGCTGCTCGGCGGTCCTGACCTCCTGGGCGGACAGCTCGACGTTCTCGGGGAGGTCGTCGATCTCGCTGCGGGGGTTGCGGACCTCGTCGGCGAAGTGCATGGTGTGCAGCTCCAGCAGGCCGCTCTCGGAGCGCACGGCGGTCAGGTACTCCTTGCCGCGCATCGCGAACATCGCCAGCCCGGCCTTCCCGGAGTGGTCGAGGGCCTCGACGAGCAGGGCGTAGATCTTGGCGTACTCCGCCCCCTTCGGGCCCAGGTAGTAGGTCTTGTCGAAGAAGATCGGGTCCACCTCGGCGAGGTCGACGAAACCGGCGATGTCGATGGTGCGGGAGCGGCCGGGGGAGAGCTGCTCCAGCTCCTCCGGTTCCACGACCACGTACTCGCCCTCGGCGACCGGGTAGCCCTTCACGATCTCCTGGTAGTCCACCTCCTTGCCGGTCCGCTCGTTGACCCGCTTGTTGCGGACCCGGTCGGAGGTGCCGCGCTGCAGCTGGTGGAAGCGCACGTCGTGGGACTGCGTCGCGGTGTACAGGGCGACGGGCACGGTGACCAGGCCGAACGTGAGCACTCCGGTCCACACGGGTCGGGCCATGACGGCCTCCTTCTCGAACCAGGCCGGTCCGTCGCCGGTCGCGCGGGGCGGCTTCACCGTCAGCGTCGCTGCCGGACCCGTCTCCCGCACGCCGCGCTGGGCCGACAGGCGCCGCCGGATCGCCCCGCCCGGAGGCACGGCGACGCCCTGTCCGGAGCCTGGCCGGTCGCCCGGCTGCCCAAACCCCGGCGGCGCGGGTGTGACCGGCGGTGCTCAGCCGGTGCTCCCGCCGTGGTCGCCGGCCTCCAGCTCCCGCAGCTGCTCGGCCGCCTCCCGGGCGGCGTCCCGCGCCCGTCCGGCCTGCTCGCCGGCGGCGTCCGCGGCGGCCCGGGCGGCGCGTGCCCGCTTCTCGGCGCGGGGGAGGTCCTTCCGGGCACGGGCCTCGCGCTCCCGGGCCTCGGCGAGGGCGTCGCGGGCCTCGGCGAGCGCGTCGCGGGCCCGCCCGGCTTCGTCCGCCACCTCCCGGAGGGCCGCTTCGGCCTCGGCGAGCGCGCGCTCGGCGTCCTCGGACCGGCCGCCGGCCGCGCTCGCGGCCCGCTCCGCCGCGGTCACCGCCTTCCGGGCGCGATCCCGTTCACTCAGGCGCTTCCGCTCGGCCGCGGTCGGCGCCTTGAGCTCGGCGGTCACCCCGGGCGCGGGCGCCTTCCGCGTGCCACGGCCCGGCTCCCCGGCCGGCGGCCCGTCGCCAGCGCTTCCCGGCCAGAGCACCGGCTCCAGCGGGGCGGTCAGCCGGCCCGCGGCGAGGGCCCGGCCGGCGTCGGGATCGGCGAGCGCGGCGGTGAGCGTCCGGTCCACGGCGGCCACCGCGTCCGCGCCCAGCGGATGCCCGGCCGCCTCGGCGTCCTGCTCCGCCTGCCCGGTCAGCGCCCGCACCAGCTGCCGGCGCTGCTCGACGAGCCCGCGCAGCTGCTCGCCGGCGAGGTGGGCCTGTGCGTCCCGCAGGGCCCGGCCGAGGTCGAGCAGTTCCCCGACGAGGCCGGGGTGCCGGTGGGCGAGGAGGTTGGCGGCCCAGGCGGCCCGGGTCGGGCGGTGCAGCGCGCGGATCCGCCGGGCCAGCTGCGGGTCGTCCTTCTTCAGCCGGTCGGCGTGCCGGTCGCGGACGGAGGTGAAGTCCGCCGGAGCGAGCGCGTAGAGCTCGTCGGCGACCTCGTCGAAGCCGGGTCCGCTGCTGGCCATCACCTCGGACTCTACGGGCGCCGCGGTGGTCGCGCCCCCGTGGCTTCCGAGCGGGGGCCGGACGGCGCACCTCGCCCGCCGTCGTGAGCGTCGGCATCCTGGCGTGAAGGATCCGCCGGCACCCTTCGGCGCCGGTGCTCAGGCCGGGCGCTGGACGTGCTGCCGGGTGGCGCCGAAACCGGTCTCGTGGTCCCAGACGTGGGTGCAGGTGGGGCACTGGAGGTGGAGCAGGCTGCCGGTGTTGGACAGCAGGTAGCGCCAGTGCTCCCGGCAGTTGCGCCGCTCCGCGCAGCTGGTGCAGCCCTGGGCGTCGTCGCAGCTCGGGCAGGCCGCCCAGGCGCGTCGCCCGACGTCGGCCTGCGGGTCGATCGGCAGGAGGCCCAGTCCGACGCGCAGGCGTCGGGCGAGGGTGGCCGGGTGGGTGGCGCCGGGGAGGTTGCGGAACATGGTCGTTGAACTTAGGTAAGGCTTGCCTATCTGTCAAGCGAGGCGCCCGGGCCCGGCGACGTCGGTGTCACCGGGTGCCTGCGGGGGCGGCCCCGGCGGTGTCGTGGATGCGGGCCAGGTCGTCCAGCAGGCCGGTGAGCCACAGCGTGACGTCGACCGTGTGCAGCGAGGTCGGGTCGGCCGGCGTCCGGGTGGCCGTGACGCGGTCCTCGTGCAGCGCTTCGCGGGCTTCGGCCAGCGCCCGGTCCGCCGAACCGGCCCGGGCCGGTTCGAGCAGCGCCGCGCCCTGCCGGCGGAACGCCGCGGCGACCTTTTCCGCGTGGTGCACCAGGGCCGCCGCTCCGCGCGGGCCGACGGCCGCCGTACCGGGCGGGATGCGGGCGAGCAGGGGCTCGGCGCCGCGCACGGTGTGCTGCCCGGTGAGCACGGCGGCCTGCCAGTTCGCGCCGTCCCCGGCCGGCTGGTGCCGTTCGCAGCGGTACTGGGCGTACAGCGCCTCGGTGAGCAGCGCGCTGTGCCGGGCCCGTTGCAGGGCGCCCCGGGCCGGGCCCGACCCGGTGACCACGGCGACGGTCTCGGACAGCGCCGCGGCGCTGCGGTCCAGCAGCTCGGCGGTGCGCCGCCGCAGGTCGTGGCCACCGCCGCGCGGCCAGGCGCAGAACCCGGCGAGGATGCCGATCGTCGCGCCGGTGGCCACGTCGATCAGCCGGGCCTCGGCCAGCCGCCAGCCGGCCGGGGTGAGCTGGGTGAAGACCATGGCGACCACGACGGTGCACGTCCCCTGCGCCCAGGCCAGCCCGAGCACCGGGCTGATCGTGAAGGCGAACAGCATCGTGGGCGGCAGTGCGGCGGCGTAGAAGACCGGGTGGTCGCCGACCGCGATCAGCAGCGCCGCGGTCACGGCGGCGCCGCCGGCGGTGCCGACCAGGGCCGGGCGGAGCGTCATCCGGGTGTCGATGGCGCTGGTCCGCATCAGGGTGAGGGTCGCCAGCAGGACCCAGAAGCCGTGGGTGAGGTCGAGGGCGCCGACCACCAGACGGGCCGCGCTGAGGGCGCCGGCGGTGCGCAGGGCGTTGCGGAAGTACACCGAGCGGGGCGTCAGGTTGCCGCGGATCCGGCGCCACCAGAGCATCGCGGCCGGCTCGTAGGCGTACCAGAACGGCCCGGGCCGCTGGTCGGGGGGCGTGCGGTCGGGCGGTGGCGCCGCACGGCGGGCGGTGCGGGTGGCGAGGGTGAGGAACCGGGCGCCCTCGGCGGCGCTGAGGGCGAGCGTGCCGAGCGCCAGGCGGGCCACGGTCGTCCCCCCGGGGCCGGTGGCCCCGGCGGTGGTGGGCACGCTGCCGCCGGGGGAGGTGCGGATGGCCTCGAAGGCGGCGATCCGCGCCTCGATCGCTGCGGCGGACGGGACCGGGCCGCTCGTCCGTACCCCTTCCCCGGCCGCGCGGAGGGCGTGGGCGGTGGCCGTCACCAGGCCGGCCGCCTCCGGGTACGGGCCGCCGGTGCGGCCGAGCCGGCGGACCCGCAGCAGTTCGGTGCCGATGAAACGCAGGGTGATCGCGCAGTGCGTGAGGGCGCGGTCGACGGCTCCGGGGCCGGCGGGCCGCTCCATCATCGGGATCCGGGAGAACCGCAGGTCGTCGAGGAGGGCCAGGGCCCGCTCCTCGGCGCGGGTACCGCGCGCTTCCGGTGGCGGGCCCGGTGGCGGTTCCGGTGGCCGATCCGGTGGCGGGCCGGTGCTGCCGGGTGGAACGGCGGGCGGGCGTGCGGCGCAGTCGGCGGCGGCGAGGTCGGCCAGCCGCGCCACCGCCTGGGCGGCGCGGGCCACCCGGTCGCGGTAGTCCGTCGGCGACGGCTCCGGCCACAGCAGCCGCTCCGCCGCCGCGAGCAGCAGCAGGCCCGCCGTCACCCCGGCCAGCCGCTGCGGCAGGGTGTCCGGGGCGTAGGGCGGGAAGCACGGAAGGATGTAGAACAGCTGGAGCCCGTTGGTGAGCCCGACCAGTCGGGGCCCGCCCACCGAGGCGAAGGCCACCGTGAAGCCCACGCCCGCCATGCCCACCGCCGCCGTCCAGGCGTGCACGGCCAGGACGGTGCCCAGGCACACCAGCACCCAGGCGAACGGCAGCGTCACCAGCAGCGTGCGCGCACGGGCCCGCGCACCACCCTCCACCCGGGCCAGCACACCGACCGCGATCGCCCCGAACAGTGCGTAGGTGGCCGTCACCGGCTGGTGGAGGCCGTAACGGAAGGTGTAGAAACCCGCGCACGAGGCGGCGGTGACCCGGACGGCGCGATGCACCACCGCCGGATCGGGGCGGGCTCGGTGCGGGGGCACCGGCCGGTCGGGCAACTGGCGCATCGCACCTCGCTCCGGTGGGGAGTTCGGATCCGGCGGCGTCCCGTCCCCGGGGCCCGGCCGGCCCGTGGCGTGCCGCAGTGCGCGGACCGGTCCTGGCCGCGGTCGGTCCGGACACCGGCACACCGGTCGTCCGGGCGGCGCCGCACACCTCCACCCTAGGGCGCCGGGACCGTGCCCGCAGAGCCGTCCGGGAACACCCGGCGCCCGTCCGGCACTTCGGTGTGCGGGTGTGCGGGTGTGCGGGTGTGCGGCGGCAGCGGGCAGCGGGCAGCGGGGTGCGCGGCGCCCGGGGCTAGAGCGCCGTGCGGGCCAGCCAGTGGTCCAGCAGCGCGCGGTCGCCCGTCACCGTCACCCGCCCGTGCTCCGGCGGGACGCGGCGGGCGAGGACCAGCATCAGGTCGGCCACCGCCCCCGTCACCACCACGTCGGCCTCGACCGGGCCGCGCTCCCACCGCAGTGCCCCGGGTGCTCTGGTGATCACCCAGCCCGGTGCGGTGTCCGGCCGGAACCCGATCCGCTCGCCCCGGCCGCGCAGCTCGGCGAGCGCCGGCCTGGCTGCCTCGAAGGCCGGGTCGGACAGCAGCTCCAGGCTCTCGCCGATCACGTCGGCCGCGAGGTCCTCGGCGATCTCGAACGCGGTGCCCGTCGCGAGCGCCGCGTCGTAGTGGTGGACGCAGGTGTCGCCGAGCATCCTGCGCAGGAGGAAGACCGCCGGCCGGGGCCCCAGGAACGTCCGGATCCCGCTGTCCGCGCCGGTCTCCCCGATCGCGTGGATCAGCTCCTCCGCGCCCTCGCGCAGCCACCGGCCCCAGGCGTCCGGGGCGCCGGGCTCGGCCTGCCGAGGGTCGGGCACGGGCAACTGCTCGCCCCCGCGCACGAGTTCGGCCGCCCACCGGTGTTCCTGGCCGACGTGCCCGACCAGCGTGCGCAGCGGCCACTGCGGGCAGGTGGGCACCCGGGTTTCCGGGTCCCGGCCGGCGACCGCCCGGGCGAGCCCTCCGGTCTGCTCCCGCAGGCCCTCCACGAGCCGTGCGGTGTCAAGCGTCGATGCCCTCACGAAAGCTCCTCTCACGGGTCTCGCGGGTACCGTAGAACCTCCAGCCCGGTGGAGGTTCAAGTGCCTTGGCTCGACGGGACGCTCGGGATCGGCGACCTCGCGCGGCTGACCGGTGTGCCGGTGCGGACCGTTCGCTTCTACTGCGACGAGGGCATCGTCGACTCGGTGCGCAGCGCGGGCGGGCACCGCAGGTTCGAGCGGGCGGCCGTGGAGCGGCTCGGCCTGGTCCGCCGGCTGCGCGGGCTCGGGCTGGGGCTGCCCGCCGTCCGGCAGGTGCTCGCCGGCGAACGCTCGGTGGCCGAGGTCGTCGCGGCCGAGCGGGCCGCGCTCGACGGGCGGCTCGCGGACCTCTCCTGGCGCCGGGCCTCGCTGCGCGCGGTCGAGGAGGCCGCCGGACCGGCCGACCGGGCGGCACGGCTGGCACTGCTGGCCGCCGTGCAGGACGGTGGTGCGGCCCGTGACGCACTGACCGCCTTCTGGCGGCGCACGATGGTGGCCCCGGTGTCCGAGGTGATGCTCGCCGCCTTCGTGACCGCGGCCGTGCCCGAGCCGCCCGCCGACCCGACGCCGCCGCAGGTGCTCGCGTTCGCCGAGCTGTTCGCCCTGGCCGGCGACCGGGAACTGACCCGGGGTCTGCTGGCGATGGCGCGGGCCAACGCCGAACTGGTCACCGACGAGGCCGAGTTGCTGAACGGGATCGGCGAGGCGTGCGCGCTGGCGCAGCCGGCGGTGCGGGCGGGCGAGCCGCCCCGCGCGGGCCCCGAACTCGACCGGTTCGTCGCGGCACACGCCTCGGTGCGCGGCGGCGGTGACACCCCGGGCTTCCGGCGCCGGCTGCTGGCCCAGGTGGCGGCCGACCGCGACCCGCGGATGCGCCGCTACTGGCGGTTGGTGGCCGAGGCCGGCGGCGACCCGGCCACGATCGGGGCCGCCCACCTGTGGCTGACCGACTCCCTCGAACACACCGTCCGCCGGGGCGGCGCGGGCCGTTGAGGTGTCCGGCGCGTGGTCCCTGAGGGGTGGTCCGCCCGGGTGCGCCCCGCGCTCAGACCTTCAGGCCGTGGCGGGTGACGTACCAGTAGTGGAAGCCGAACAGGCCGCCCAGGACCGCCAGCCACTGCAGGCTGTTCACCAGGGGGACCGAGTCGATCGGGAGCGTCCGGGCGAGGACCACCCTGATCACCGCGTCCGCCGTGAATCCGACGCCCCAGACGGCGGTGATCACGCGGATGTGGTGACGGAAGTCGGGCTCGTGGTCCCAGCGGTCCGTCCACTCCCGCGCGCCCTCCTCGCCGACCTTCGTGGCGACGACCGACCGTCCGGCGCTGAGCATGAACGGCCGCCGGGTGGCCAGCGTGCCGAGCACCCACAGGCCCACCACGCCGAACAGCCAACTGTCCCGGACGAGCAGGGTCCTGGGGTCTCCGGTGACCATCGACATGAGCGCGCCGACGACCAGGAGCGTCAGGGTGAACACCGGCATCGCCTCGACCCGGCGGCGCTTCACCATCCCGTACGCGATCCACGGGGCCAGCAGCAGGCCGCTCACGGCCAGGGCGGCCCACTGGCTCGCCCCGAGGCCCTTCAGCACGTAGTAGCCGGCGAGCGGCAGCGCCAGTTCGAGGACGAGCCCCCGCGCCAGTGCCAGGCGACCGGCGCGGGTGTTCCGCGGCCTCGCCGGCGCCTGGGCCGGTGCCGGTACCGGTTCTGCGGTGTCCTGCACGATGTCCCCCTCGATGTCCCGGACGGTGTTCGGCATGTCGTCTTCCCCCACAGTCACTTCGTGTTCCGTCATGGTCGTGGCCCCCTTGTCGGGCCGCGCCGGCGGGCCGCTACGGCGTCCGGCGCGTCGCCCGGTCGAAGATGTCGGCCAGTTCGCGCCCGCACGCGGCCACGTCCAGCCCCGGTTCGGCGACCGAGCGCAGCACCACCCCGTCGATGGCTCCGCGCAGCGCGGTGACCATCACCCGGGCGTCGAACTCCCTGAACTCCCCGGCGGCCTGGGCCTCGCGCATCCGCTGCTCCTGCACGTCCATGATCGACTTCAGCGAGTCCGAGAAGCCGACGCGGTGCGGGTCGTCGCCCTTGAGGTTGGTGACGACCTCGGTCAGTGCCGGCAGGTGGTGGGGGTAGGCCGCGAGCAGTTCGACATTCGACTCGATGTAGGCCCGCAGCCTGCCCGAGTACCCCTCGGCGGCGGCGATCCGGGGCAGCATGAACGCCTCGGACACCCGCATGACCTCGGCGACCACCTCGTGCATCAGGTCGTCCTTGCCGGAGAAGTGGTACGAGATCATCCCGGTGCTGCTCAGCCCGGCCTGTTTCGCGATCCTCGCGAACGAGGTCTTCGCGAACCCGGCGTCCGCGAGCACCACGATGGCGGCCTGGACGATCTGGGTGCGTCGCGCCGACTCGGTGAAGGTCCGTCCGGCCCCGGAGCCCTTTTGCTCATCCGCGCTGCTCTTTGCTTGCATGAGCAAAACCATAGAGCGTCTTGCTCGCCCGAGCAAGACATCGGGGCCGCCTGCCGGTCGGATCCCGGTCGCGGTGGCGTGGAAGCGGTTCCCGTCGGCGGCGGGCTCTGGAGGAGTGGAAGGCCGACGAGGCCCGCGGCGGGTTCGCGGGCCGCGCGGCGAGAAGGGTGGCGAGGTCGGCCTCGCCCCGACCGTACGGAGTGCTCCTTGGTACGCAGGCGTCTGCAGAACGCTGTCGCGCTGTCAGCCACTGTGCTGTTGCTGGTCCTCACGGTGGCCGTCGTGCTGTTCGTCGCCCGGCTCGGGCAGGCCGTGGAACACTCCCGCTCCCCGGTCTGCCTCGGCCTCGCGATCGACGGCACGACGGCGGCAGCGGCAGCGGGCGATGGCCGGGCTCCGTGAACGGGCACCTGACGGAGGGCGCGTGCCTGTCCGCATGAGGGCGGGCGGTTCGAGCGGCGCCCAACGCAGCATGCCGGTGCCCACCCCGATCAGGTCAGGTCCTCACACTCCGTAGGTGTGGCCGGGCCAATGCGGATCCTCCCAACGGGCGGGCCCGGCGAGGCCGATCAGCCGTAGGCGTTGGAGCAGGCCGTCCGGGGTGTCGCGAGCTCTCAGCCGGGTGGCGGCGTGGCGGGTGAGCCAGGTGGTGAGTACGGCGAGCATGTCGTCCTTGTCGTGCCAGGTGCTCCAGGGAAGCTCGTCGGCGAGCAGGTCGTACGCCCACATGCCGACGGCCTCGGCGAGGTGCCGGTCGGCCGTCGGGTGTTCCACCGACTCCCAGACGTCGAGCCAGGGGCTCAGACTGCCGGAGGCCTCGGCACAGAGGACGAGGGCCTGTTCCGCGTGCGTGACGGGGCCCGGGGTGAGGAGGCTGTTGACCCAGAAGGCGTGCAGGAATTCCTGCACTGCAGCGGCCTGTTCACGGGGCCAGTCCTGCCAGCGGCCGCGAGCGAGCGAGAGGCCGATCTCGTCCTGGTACCGGAACGACTCCGTTCGGCTGTCGACCACGGCGACCGCGAGCTGGGGTAGCACGCGGCGCAGCACGGAGGCGTGGTCGGTCCAGTCGGGCGCCTGCCAGGTCCGCCGTAGGAGGTCGGCGTCGAGTTCCACGCCCGGCACCTTCAGCAGAGCGAGCTCCCGCGCACTGCCCCAGTGGCACTCGCAGTTGGTCTCGTCGGCGCGGGCGGTTGCCCCGTGGAAGGCGACTGCCAGGCCTTCCACGGCGGCGTCGAGGCGAAGTCCCGCCCTGAGGGCGTGCGCATCGGTCATCGGTGTTCGCCTTCGAGGGCTCCGCGGGCCGGCGCCGGCGAAGATCGCTACGTTACTGTCGCCGGGCTGGTGGGGCAATCGGTTCGGGCCGGTTCGCCGGCGGTGCGGCGGTGTCCGGTGGAGGGTCCCGCGGGGCCGGACCCCTGATCGTTCCGTGCGGGAGGCGTTCGATAGGTTGGGGCACCGACAGGCGCGGTCCAGGCTCTGCGGAGGGGTTTTCACGATGGTCGACCAGGCTGCCCACCAGCTGTTCTCCTACGGGACGCTGCAGCTTCCCGAGGTCCAGCTGGACCGGTTCGGCCGGCTTCTGGAGGGGCGTTCCGATGCGCTTCCGGGCTTCCGCCTGACCTATGTCACGATCACCGACCCGGAGGTGATCGCGGCCAGTGGCACCGACCGCCACCCCCTCGTGATCGCCTCCTCGCAGGACGGTGACGCCGTGGAGGGCAGCGTCTTCGCCATCACGGACGCCGAACTCGCCGCCGCGGACGACTACGAGGTCGACGACTACGCCAGGACCGAGGTCGTCCTGCGGTCGGGCGCCAAGGCCTGGGCCTACCTCGCCGCGACCGCGCAGGACAGCGCCGCCTCCTAGCCTGTTTCCTCGACCTCCTGCGCGGTCTTCGGGGCCGGCGGTAGATTCTCGGTGGTGACCTCGATGGAGACAGCGGGCCTCGCGCCGATGGCGGACGGGGCGCTGATCCGCTGGACGGCACTGGGGGACACGGGCCGGACGCCACCCGTCGTCCTGCTCCACGGCGGCCCGGGCCTGCCGGACTACCTGGGCGACGTCGCCCCCATGGTCGCGGATCTCGCCCCCGTGTACCGCTACGACCAGCGCGGCACAGGCGGATCGCCGTGGCAGGGCCGTCACACCTTGGCCGGGCATGTGGACGATCTCGCCGGGTTGCTCGATCACTGGGGCGCCGCCGAGGCCGTGCTGATCGGGCATTCCTACGGCACCGACCTGGCGAGCCGGTTCTGTCTGGCGCACCCCGACCGGGTGGCGGCCATGCTGCTGATGTGCGGGCCGTTCGTGGGCGACTGGCGCACGGGGGACCGGGCCGAACGCGATCGCCGCATGTCCGCGGCGGAGCAGGAGCGCCTCCGCACCTTGGCGGAGCTCTCCGACCGCACGGAGGAGCAGGAGGTCGAGCTGCTCACGCTGTCGTGGTTCACCGATCACGCCGACCCGGAGCGGGGCCGGGAGTGGGCGGCGCAGGGCGCTCTGCGGCGTCGCCCGGTCAACTGGGCGATGAACAGCGAGCTCGGCGCGGAAGGACGCGCGGATCCGCTCGACGCGCACCTGGACGCGGTGCGCGCGTGCCTGCCGGCGCGGGTGGAGCTCCTCGGCGGGGTCCAGGACCCCCGCCCCCTGTCGGCGCTGGAAGCGCTCGCGCTCCGGTGGAGGGTGCCGCTGAGGCGGATCGACGGCGCCGGACACGAGCCGTGGCTGGAGCGGCCCGGCGCCGTGCGGGAGCGCCTCAGGGCGTTCGTGCACGGCACGGTGGGCCGCTAGCCTGTCCTCCGCGGTCCGACCTCGACCGTCGGCCCGACCGTGATCACTCCGACGGGTACGCCGGGGCCGCCTGCGCCAGCAGGGAGATCTCGGCCGCGACCGCCGCCGGCTCGGCCGCGACGGTGACGTGGGCGACGTCGTCGAGGCCCGGGTGGGATCCGACGCGGACCGCACGCTCCGCGTTGCGCAGCAGGTCGAAGTCGTTGATGTCGTTGCCGAACGCGACGTACTCGTCGATCCCGATCGACGTCAGGGCTTCCCACTTCGTCGTCGAGCCCGGTGCGAAGTCGACGATCGCCTCGTCGAGGTGGTGGTTGACCGTGAGGCCGAGGCGGCGGCCCGCCGCGGCGAGTCCGGCCATGTCCGAGGCGCCGACGACCAGGAACTTGACGACCTCGGGGAGTTCGGCGAGGTCCACCCTCCGCGCGAGCTCGCCCTGGTCGACGCGGCTGCGGATCGGGTGGTCCACCGGGCCCGTGTAGGCGTAGTCCCAGGGCCCGTCCGCGAGGTAGGTCGCCTCGAACCGCCCGACCGCGTCCATCAGCGCGCCGAGTCCGGCGGGGTCGAACGCGGCCCGGGCGCGGACCTGGCCGTCGGCCGAGACCAGGCTCCCGTTGCCGCCGATCAGGGTGGCCGAGGGGAAGGCGCCGTCGAGGACGGGCAGGAGGTCACGGACGGGCCGCGCGGATGCGAAGACCAGCCGATGGCCGGCGCGTTCGCAGGCGTCGACGGCCGTGAGGATCCGGTCGTCGATCGTTCGTCCGTCGAAGCAGAGGGTGCCGTCGATGTCGAAGACCACGGTGCGGGCGCGAAGGTTGAGCATGATCGGATTGTATCCGGCGGCTTGGCGGCGGAGGGCTGAGCCGGGGAGGCTCCCGCGCCCTCGTGTGCCGGTGACTTCGTGCTGCCGCTCACAGTCACCGCGCGCAGGTCGTGCGATCGGGTTAACTCCGTGAATCATGTGCTGTGACGGCGCGGAAACGCGGCGTTCCTATGGTCACGACCGTGGGACCTTCCCACGGTGTGATCCCCGGGAGGGAGTCTCGGTGACGGTGCCGGGTTCGAAGGCGGACAGCGTGCGGACGGTCTGCTCGTACTGCGGCGTGGGCTGCGGCATCGTGCTCGACATCGGTCGGGACGGCGCCACCGGCAGGCGCACCGCCGGGAAGGTGTCCGGAGACCGGAACCACCCGACGAACGCCGGGCGGCTCTGCACGAAGGGTGCCACCAGCGCCGAGATGATGGCCGCTCCCGGGCGGGCCGCCACGGCACTGGTCCGCGCCGAGCGCGGCGCCGAGCCCGCCGAGGTGGACGTGGACGAGGCGATCACGGCGGTCGCCGGACGGCTGCGGGCGATCCTGGACGAGCACGGCCCCGACGCGCTCTCCTTCTACGTCTCCGGGCAGATGTCCCTGGAGGCGCAGTACTTGGCGAACAAGCTCGCCAAGGGGTTCGTGCGCACCAGCCGGATCGAGTCCAACTCCCGCCTGTGCATGGCCTCCGCCGGCTCCGGCTACAAGCTGTCGCTGGGAGCGGACGGGCCGCCCGGCTCCTACCGGGACTTCGACCACGCGGACACGTTCCTGGTGATCGGCTCGAACATGGCCGACTGCCACCCGATCCTGTTCCTGCGCATGATGGACCGGATCAAGTCCGCCGGTGCGAAGCTGATCGTCGTCGACCCGCGGCGCACCGCCACCGCCGCGAAGGCCGACCTGTTCCTGCAGATCAGGCCGGGGACCGACCTCGCCCTGCTGAACGGCCTGCTGCACCTGCTGGTGGAGAACGGCCACACCGACGAGGCGTTCATCGCGGAGTTCACCGACGGCTGGCAGGAGATGCCCGCCTTCCTGGCGGACTACCCGCCCGCGAAGGTCGCCGCGATCACCGGGATACCGGAGGCGGACATCCGGCAGGCCGCGCAATGGATCGGCGCGGCGGGTGAGTGGATGAGCTGCTGGACGATGGGCCTCAACCAGTCCACCCACGGCACCTGGAACACCAACGCCCTGGTCAACCTGCACCTGGCCACCGGCGCGATCTGCCGCCCCGGCTCCGGCCCGTTCTCGCTCACCGGTCAGCCCAACGCGATGGGCGGTCGCGAGATGGGCTACATGGGACCGGGGCTGCCCGGGCAGCGCTCCGTCCTGGTGGACGCGGAGCGTGCCTTCGTCGAGGAGCTCTGGGGCGTCGAGCCGGGCACGCTGCGGACCGAGGTCGGGCGCGGCACGGTGGAGATGTTCGAGCGGATGGCCGACGGCGAGATCAAGGCCTGCTGGATCATCTGCACCAATCCGGTCGCCTCCGTCGCCAACCGCAAGACCGTCGTCGCCGCCCTGGAGGCCGCCGAACTGGTCATCACCCAGGACGTGTTCACGGAGACCGAGACCAACGCGTACGCCGACGTGGTGCTGCCCGCCACGCTGTGGGCCGAGTCGGACGGCACCATGATCAACTCGGAGCGGAACCTCACCCTCGTCCAGGGTGTCGTCGACCCGCCCGGGCAGGCCCTGCCCGACTGGCAGCTGATCGCCCGGGTGGCCTGCGAGATGGGTTTCGCCGACGCGTTCACCTATGCGAGCGCCGAGGACGTCTTCGAGGAGCTCAAGCGGGCCTGGAACCCGGCGACCGGCTGGGACCTGCGCGGCATCGGCTACCAGCGGCTGCGCGACACCCCGGTGCAGTGGCCGGCGTCCTCCCCGGACGGCCCCGACCGCAACCCGATCCGCTACCTCAACGACGGCGTCAGCCAGACCCTGCTGGAGCGCGCGGACGGGACGAGGCCCCGGCTCGCCTTCCCCACCGCCACCGGCCGCGCCGGCTTCTTCGGCCGGCCGCACCTGCCCGCCGCCGAACTGCCCGACGACGACCACCCGTTCGTGCTCAACACCGGCCGCCTCCCGCACCAGTGGCACACCCTCACCAGAACCGGCAGGATCGCCAGGCTCAACCGGCTCGACCCCGGCCCCTTCGTCGAACTCCACCCCGAGGACGCGGCCGCCCTGGGCGCCGAGGACGGCGACCGCATCGAGGTGGCCTCCCGCCGCGGCCGCGCCGTGCTGCCCGCCGTCGTCACCGACCGGGTCCGGCCCGGGAACTGCTTCGCGCCGTTCCACTGGAACGACCTCTTCGGCGAGTACCTCGGCATCAACGCCGTCACCAACGACGCCGTCGACCCGATCTCCTTCCAGCCGGAGTTCAAGGCCTGCGCCGTCGCGCTGCGCCTGGTGCCCGCCCCGCTGCCCGAGGAGAGCGCTCCCGTGCCGGTGGACGCCGGTCCCACCGTCCCGGCACGGCAGCCGCAGGACGAGCCCGCCCCTCCGGTGGCCGAGGCCGCGAGCCCGGCCGCGGCCGGCGGCGGGCCCGCGGCCGTGTCCGCCCTGGCCGCGCTGTTCGGCATCGCCGATCTGACCCCGCCGGTGCTCGCCGAACCGGAGCGCCGCTACCTGTCCGGGTACCTCTCGGGTTACGCCGCCGGGGGCGCCACGGCCCCGCCCGGCGAAGTCCCGGTGCTGCCCGCGGGCGCGCCGTTCGCCCCGGGGACGGTGCTCTGGGTGGACGGCGTGCTGGCCGGCATGTTCTCCCGGACGGCCGCTCCCTCCACCCCCGCTCCCTCCACCCCCGCCAACGGGACGGCCGCCCCCGACTCCCCGGGACGTGCCGCCGGTCCTGCCGCCGGTCCCGCCGGCGCCGCATCCGTCCCGGCCCGGGAACTGCTCGTCCTGTGGGCCTCGCAGACGGGCACCGCCGAGGAGTTCGCCGCCACCGCAGCGGCCCGGCTGACCGGGGAGGGCCGCGCCGCGAGCCTGCTGGCGATGGCCGACACCACCCCCCGGCGGCTCACCCCCGGCACCGACCTGCTGATCGTGACCAGCACCTTCGGCGCCGGGGACGCGCCGGACAACGGCGCCGAGTTCTGGCAGCGCCTCACCGCCCCGGACGCCCCGCGACTGGCGGGCGTGCGTTACTCCGTCCTCGCCTTCGGCGACTCCAGCTACGACGACTTCTGTGGTCACGGCCGTCGCCTGGACGCGCGTCTCGCGGAACTCGGCGCCACCCGCCTGCACGCCCGCACCGACTGCGAGCCCGACGACGACGAGCTCGCCGGGCAGTGGCTCGACCAGGTCACCGACGCGCTCGCCGCACCGGCCGAGCAGTCGCCCGTCGCAGCGCCAGCTGCAGCGCCACCCGCCGCCGCGACCGTCAGGCCGGCCGCCGCCGTCCCCCTCCCGCCCCCGCCCGCCGCCCCGACCGGTCACACCAAGGCGTCCCCCTTCGCGACCCTCCTGATCGGCAACCGGCTGCTGAGCCTGCCCGGTTCGCAGAAGGAGGTACGGCAGTTCGCCCTCGACACCCGCGGCGGTGAGCTCGCCTACGAAGCCGGCGACGCCCTCGGCGTGTGGCCGGCCAACGGCTCCGGACTCGTCGCCGAATGGCTGGCCCTGACGGGCCTCGACCCCGAGGAGAACGTCTGTCTGCCCGACAGCGGTGACATCCCCCTCGTCGAGGCCCTGCGGACCCGCCTCGACATCGCCCGCATCACCCCCGACCTGCTCGGGTTCGTCGCCGAGCGCACCGGCGACCGCTCCCTGAAACGGCTGCTGCGCCCCGACAACAAGGGCGAGCTCGCGAAGTGGAGCTGGGGCCGGCAGGCCGCCGACGTGGTCGGCGCCTTCCCCGTCCGGGCCTCGGCCGCCGAATGGGCCGCCGTGCTCAAACGATTGCAACCCCGGCTCTACTCCGTCTCCTCCAGCCCGCTGGCACACCCCGGCGAGGTCCGCCTCACGGTGTCCGTCGTCCGCTACGCCAACGACCTCGGCCGGGAGCGCAAGGGCGTCTGCTCCAGCTATCTGGCCGACTGCGCCGACGACGGCCCGGTGCAGGTGTTCGTGCGGCGCTCCCCGCACTTCCGCCCGCCCGCCGGCTCCGCCACTCCGATGATCATGGTTGGCCCCGGCACCGGCGTCGCGCCGTTCATCGGCTTCCTGGAGGACCGGCGGGCCCGCGGTCACACCGGCCCCAACTGGCTGTTCTTCGGCGAGCAGCGCGAAGCCACCGATTTCTACTACCGCGAGGAGCTGGAGGACTTCCGCGCCTCCGGCCACCTGGACCGCCTCGACCTCGCCTTCTCGCGCGACCAACGCAACAAGGTCTACGTCCAGGACCGGATGCGCGAGCACGGCCCGCGGCTGTGGCGCTGGCTCCAGGAGGGTGCGCACGTCTACGTCTGCGGGGACGCGGGCCGGATGGCCAAGGACGTCGACCGGGCCCTGCGGGAGATCGTCGCGGCGCACGGTGGAATGGACGAGGAGTCGGCCGCCGCCTACGTCCGGCAGCTGGCGGGCGACAAGCGCTACGTCCGGGACGTCTACTGAGCGGTGACCGGACCGGTCGGCCGTCGCGGCGGGGGACTGCGTCGGGCGGGCGCTGCTGGAGGGGTAGCGGCGAGCATCACGGTCTACTGCTTGCATCTGCGAGGTCACCATGAGTGCAACCCTGGCAGATGCAAGCCGGCAGGTGTCTGTGCTCGTTGGTTGATCGTCCAGCCCGACCGTGGATCACTGGTGTTCGGCACCACTCGTCCGCGCCGTCGCCGCGTTGCTTCAATCGCCGTATCGAGCTATTCGGACGGTGGAACGACATGGATCTGAACACGGTGGTGGAGGTACGCGACGCCCGCCGTCGCGAGGTGTGGCAGCAGGGTGACGCCTGGCTGGGCGGCGGCACGTACCTGTTCTCCGAGCCGCAGCCGCACATCCGCCGGCTGATCGACCTGAGCCGGACCGGTTGGGAGCCGCTGAAGGTGACCGCCGACGGCGACCTGGAGATCGCCGCCACCTGCACGATCGCCACACTCTCGCGCTTCCCGAAGCCGTGGACGGCCGGCCCGCTCTTCGAGCAGTGCTGCCGCGCCTTCCTGGCCTCCTGGAAGATCTGGAACATGGCCACCGTCGGCGGCAACCTGTGCAACGGGCTGCCCGCCGGGCCGATGATCTCCCTCACCGCCGCGCTGGACGGCGTCTGCGAACTGCTCTCCCAGAGCGGCTCGGTGCGCAGGGTGCCGGTCGCGGACTTCGTCGTCGGAGCCGGCGTCAAGGTCCTGCAACCGGGGGAGCTGCTCCGCTCGATCACCCTGCCCGCCCGCGCGCTCGCGAGCCGCACGGCGTTCCGGCAGGCCTCGCTGTACGGGCTGGGCCGCTCCGGTGCGCTGCTCGTCGGCGCGGTCGACCCGGTCGACGGCACCCTGACGCTCACCATCACCGCCTCGACCGTCCGGCCGGTCCAGCTGCGCTTCCCGGTGCCGCCGAACGCGGAGGCCGTGCGGGAGGCGGTCGAGTACGCCGTCAGGCCCGAGGAGTACTACGACGACATCCACGGGCTGCCCGCCTGGCGACGGCACATGACCTTCCGCTTCGCCGAGGAGATCCGCCGCGAACTGATCGACGGCGCACGGGCCGACGACGCCCCCGCCACCTGCGCACCTGCCGCCTGTGCCCCGGGAGCCTGCGCGCCCGCCGCCTGTGCCCCGGGAGCCTGCGCGCCCGCCGCCTGCGCCCCGGGTACCTGTGCCCCGGGTACCTGCGCCCCGACCGAGGAGGCCGGACGATGAGCTTCGAGATCCGCGTCAACGACCAGGACTTCGTCGCCGAGCCCAGGCCCGGTCAGTGCCTGCGGACGTACCTGCGCGAGCGCGGCTGGTTCGGGGTGAAGAAGGGCTGCGACGCCGGGGACTGCGGCGCGTGCACCGTGCAGGTCGACGGCGAGCCGGTGCACAGCTGCGTCTACCCGGCCGTGCGCGCCGAGGGCCGGTCGGTGACCACCGTCGAGGGGCTGGCCAAGGACGGCGAACTCCACCCGATGCAGCAGCGGTTCCTGGACGCCCAGGGCTTCCAGTGCGGCTTCTGCACCGCCGGCTTCCTGATGACCACCTCGGCCCTGAACGAGGAGCAACTCACCGACCTGCCCAGGTCGTTGAAGGGCAACCTGTGCCGTTGCACCGGCTACCGGGCGATCGAGGACTCCGTCCGCGGCGTCAAGCACGCGGAGGAGCCCTGTGCCGGGCAGGCCGTCGGGCGCAGCCTCGGCGCGCCGGCCGGGCCGCAGGTGGTCACCGGCACGGCCCGCTACACCTTCGACGTCGAGGTGGAGGGGCTGTTGCACATGAAGCTGCTGCGCTCCCCGCACCCGCACGCCCGGATCGTCTCCATCGACACCTCGGCCGCCCTGCGGGTGCCCGGCGTGCGCGCGGTGTTCACCCACCACGACGTGCCGGACAAGCTGTACTCCTCGGCCCGGCACGAGCACCCCACCGAGGACCCGGACGACACCCGGGTGCTGGACGACGTGGTCCGCTTCGTCGGCCAGCGGGTGGCCGCCGTGGTCGCCGACAGCGAGGGCGCGGCCGAGGAGGGGTGTCGCCGGATCGTGGTCGAGTACGAGCCGCTGCCGCACGTGATCGACCCCGAGCTGGCGATGCTGCCCGGCGCGCCGGTGATCCACCCGAAGGGGCCGGAGTCCCGGATCTTCCGCGCCGAGGACAACGTCTGCGGCGAGGTGCACGGCGAACTGGGCAACGTCGAGAAGGGGTTCACCGAGGCCGACGTGGTGTACGAGGAGACCTTCCAGACCCAGCGGGTCCAGCACGCCAGCCTGGAGACGCACGGGTGCGTCGCGTGGTTCGAGGAGAACGAGGAGAGCGGCGAGGAGCGGATCGCGGTGCGCTCCAGCACCCAGGTGCCCTTCCTGACCCGGCGGGCGCTGTGCGCGCTGTACGACCTCCCGATGGAGAAGGTCAGGGTGGTCGCCGGCCGGGTGGGCGGCGGGTTCGGCGGCAAGCAGGAGATGCTCACCGAGGACATCGTCGTGCTCGCCGCGCTGAAGCTGCACCGGCCGGTCAAGCTGGAGTTCACCCGCCCCGAGCAGTTCTACGGCGCCACCACCCGGCACCCGTTCAAGGTGACGGTGAAGGTCGGCGCCAGGCGCGACGGCGTCCTGACGGCCCTGCAGTTCCGGGTCGTCGCCAACACCGGCGCGTACGGCAACCACGGCCCGGCGGTGATGTTCCACAGTGTGGGCGAGTCGATGGGCGTGTACCGGGCTCCCAACAAGAAGGTGAACGCCTACTCCGTGTACACCAACTGCGTCCCCGCCGGGGCGTTCCGCGGTTACGGGCTCGGCCAGGTGACCTTCGCGCTGGAGTCGGCGATGGACGAGCTGGCCCGCCGGCTGGACATCGACCCGCTGGTCCTGCGCGAGAAGAACGTCATCGGCCCCGGCGAGCACATGGAGGGCCCCTGCGGCGAGGAGGAGGACCTGCACATCGCGAGCTACGGCCTCGACCAGTGCCTCCAGGTGGTCCGCACCGCCCTGGCCGACGACCGCAGCGCCGAGCTGGCCCCGCCGGGCTGGCTCGTCGGCCAGGGCTTCGCGATGTCCGCCATCGCCACCGGCCCGCCCGGCGGCCACTTCGCCGACGCCACGGTGAAGCTGCTGGAGGACGGCACGTACGACATCGCGGTCGGCACCGCGGAGTTCGGCAACGGCACCACCACCGTGCACAAGCAGATCACCGCCGGCGCGCTGGGCACCACGGTGGACCGCATCGCCATCCGGCAGTCCGACACCGACGTGGTCAAGCACGACACCGGCGCGTTCGGCTCGGCGGGCACGGTGGTGGCCGGCAAGGCCGTGATGAAGGCCGCCAACGCCCTCGCCGAGCAGATCCTCTCCTTCACCGCCGAGTACGCCCGCACCCCTCGCAGCCTGGTCCGGCTGAACGCCGACGCGGTGGACTGCGACGGCCGGCCGGTCCCGCTCAAGGAGGTCTTCGAGGCCGCGCGCGGCCGGGGCGTCGAGCTCACGGCCGACGGGCACTGGGGCGGCTCGCCGCGCTCGGTGGCGTTCAACTCGCAGTGGTTCCGACTCGCCGTCGACCCCGACACCGGCGAGATCCGGATCCTGCGCAGCGTCCACGGCGCCGACGCGGGCAAGGTGATGAACCCGCTCCAGTGCCGCGGCCAGGTCGAGGGCGGCGTCGCCCAGGCGCTCGGCGCCACCCTGTTCGAACAGGTGCTCGTCGACGAGCGGGGCGAGGTCACCACCGCCGCCTTCCGCCGCTACCGGCTGCCCGCCTACGCCGACGTGCCGCGCACCGAGGTCCACTTCACGGACACCTCCGACGCGATCGGCCCGCTCGGGGCCAAGTCGATGAGCGAGAGCCCGTTCAACCCCGTCCCGCCGGCCTTCGCCAACGCGCTGCGCGACGCCACCGGGATCCGCTTCACCGAGGCGCCGTTCCTCCGCGACAAGGTGTGGCAGGCCATCGCCGAGCACCGCGCCGGGACTCGACCGCCGCGGGGGTGAGCGGCGGGCGGCCGTCGGCGGGGTCCCGGGAGCAGCTCCCGGGACCCCGCCCGCGTCGGCCCGCGTGCCACCCCCCCCGCACCGGCCTGACCCGGTCCACCCGCGCGTGCCGAGTGTCCTCCGCACCACGCCCGCCGGTCCGAAGCCCCGGCCCGGTGGGGGCACGGAGTGGCCGGTCACGGCCCCGGACGTCCGGACGCGGGCCCGCCTCGATCTCCCCTCCGCCGCTCCACGCTTGCTGGAACGTTCCAGCATTGCCTACGATGCGCCCAGTGGAACGTTCCAGCAGCGGCTGCCGACTTCGACCCGCCGTGCGACTGGAAGCGTGACCGCCGTGCACGAGCCATCGGCGCGGCGCCCGGTAGTTCGCCCTGCCCGACCCGAACCATCCAGGAGACATCCGTATGACGCGCGGATTCGACGTTGTGGAGACCTGTATCGCCGGCCTGCGCGCGGCGCTGGAGAAGGGCGAGACCACCGCGGTCGCCCTGCTCGACGCCTACCTCGCCCGGATCGAGGCGTACGACCGGCCCGGCACCGCCACCGCGCTCAACGCGATGGTCGTGATGAACCCGGACGCCCGCGCGGAGGCGGAGGCCTCCGACGCACGCCGCGCCCGCGGCGAGACGCTCGGCCCGCTGGACGGCATCCCGTACACCGCGAAGGACAGCTACCTCGCCAAGGGCCTGACGGCCGCCGCCGGCTCGCCCGCCTTCGAGCACCTCGTCGCCCAGCGCGACGCCTTCGCCATCGAGCGGCTGCGCGCCGGCGGGGCCGTCCTCATCGGCCTGACCAACATGCCGCCGATGGCGAACGGCGGCATGCAGCGCGGCGTGTACGGCCGCGCGGAGAGCCCGTACAGCGCCGACTGGCTCACCAGCGCCTACGGCTCCGGCTCCTCCAACGGCTCGGGCACCGCGACGGCGGCCTCGTTCGGCGCGTTCGGCCTCGGCGAGGAGACCTGGTCGTCGGGCCGGGCGCCCGCGTCGAACAACGCGCTGTGCGCCTACACGCCCAGCCGCGGCGTGATCTCGGTCCGCGGCAACTGGCCGCTCGTGCCGACCATGGACGTCGTGGTCCCGCACACCCGCACCATGGCCGACCTGTTCGAACTGCTCGACGTCATCGTGGCCGACGACCAGGACACCCGCGGCGACCTGTGGCGCGCACAGCCGTGGGTGCCGCTGCCCGCAGCGTCGCAGGTGCGCCCCGCCTCCTACCCGGCACTCGCACCCGCCGACGCCCGGACCGCCCGCGCCGCGCTCGCCGGCAAGCGCGTCGGCGTGCCCAGGATGTACATCAACGCCGACCCCGACGCCGGAACGAACCCCGACGGAGGCATCGGCGGCCAGACCGGACAGCGCATCGAGACACGCCCCTCGGTGATCGCCCTGTGGGAAGCCGCCCGCCGCGACCTGGAGGCCGCCGGCGCCGAGGTGGTCGAGGTCGACTTCCCCGTCGTCTCGAACTACGAGTCCGACCGGCCCGGCGCGCCCTCGCTGCTCACCCGGGGCCTGGTCGGCCGCGACTACCTCACCGTCGAGATCGAGGACCTGTCCGCCTGGGCGTGGGACGACTTCCTGCGCGCCAACGGCGACCCGGAGCTCGCCACCCTGACCGAGGTCGACGGAGCCGGCATCTGGCCCAAGCAGCAGGGCGAACTCCCGGACCGCTACGCCGGCTTCGACGACACGATCGGCGACTACCCGCGCTTCGTGCGCGAGCGCCCGTACGCGCACTTCACCGACATGCCGCACCTCGAGGAGGGGCTGCGCGGGCTCGAGGAGACGCGCCGGGTCGACCTGGAGCTGTGGATGGACGACCTGCGCCTGGACGCGGTGGTGTTCCCCGCGGTCGCCGACGTGGGGCCCGCGGACATGGACGTCTCCGAAGCCTCCGCCGACCTCGGCTGGCGCAACGGCGTCTGGGTCGCCAACGGCAACCTGGTGCCCCGCCACCTCGGCATCCCGACCGTGACCGTGCCCATGGGCACCATGGCGGACATCGGCATGCCCGTCGGACTGACCTTCGCGGGCCGCGCCTACGACGACAACGCGCTGCTGGCCCTCGCCGCCGCCTTCGAGGCGACCGGCGACCGGCGGACGGCGCCCCTGCGCACGCCACGGCTCCCGGCGGAGTGACGGCGGCGGCGCGGCACCGCCCGCTGCGGTGCCGCGCCGCCTGCCCGGCCCCGGCTCAGCTCCAGGGGTTGGCCGGCTGGTCGTCGATGGCGGTCCAGAAGCGGAGGCCGGAGGGCAGGGAGCCGTTGGCCCAGAAGGACCAGCCCTGACCGTCGTGGAACTCGGCCATCCGCCAGCCGGGGCCGAAGCCGGTCGCGCAGATCGCGTCCGCGGCGGCCCGGCTGGTGAGCAGTGACCCGCGCAACGGCGGGGTGGGCGCGACCTCGCCGCCCGCCCAGCCGTGGTAGCCGCCGGCGGGGATCCCCGCGGGGGCGGGGCGGCCGTCCCGGTTGAGGCAGAGCAGCGGCAGGGCCGTCTCGGGCGGGGTGTCGCCGGCGTACGGGTTGCTGGCGCCGTCGTGGCCGACGTGGACCAGGTTGTCGGCGCGCCGTTCGAGCAGGGCCCAGCTCAGTCCCGCGTGCCTGGCGGCGAACACGGCGAGGTAGGCCGCCGGGTCGACGTTCCACTGCTGGTACTCGCCGTCGTTGCACTCGTGCAGGTAGAGGAACCGGGGGCCGATGAGCAGCTTGTCGTTGTCCAGGCAGAGGCCGGTCGCCACGTTCCGCAGGCGCAGTCCGCGCATGCCGTGCGCGGGCGGCGAGCCGGTGGTCTGGTACGGACTGGCCTGCCACCGCTGGCTGTCGGCGTCGGCGACACAGGGGGCGACCCCCACCCGCTCACCTGCGGTGATGCACCGTCCGGGGCCGGCATCGGCTTTGATCGTCACCTCGCCCGGCCGGCTGCCGACCGGCAGGAGCTGCCACTTGGACGGCGTGTTCGGGGGGTCGCACCCCATGAGGTCCACCCTGGGCAGGGCCCCGCCGGACGGGCACTGGCCGTTCGCCTGGTTGTACAGCAGTGTCGCCGGGCTCCCCGCCGAGGCGGTGAACGGCGCGAGCGCCACGGCGAGCAGCGCGAGCACCACCGCCGTGACAAGTCGCTTGAGCAGCGCGGACACCGAGTCCTCCGGGGGAGTGGGCGGTTGTGGACGGGCGGGCCGGGCGCGGTCCGCGCGGGAGGGCGTTCGGACACGGCGCGGTGCGGGCCGCGGCCAGTGTTCCAGGAGCGGGTGAGCCGCCGGTATCCCAGATTCGTGGGGACCGGGCCCGCGGCGGAGGGAGACGGTGCGACCCGCACGGTGCTCCACGGTGCGCGGCGACCGGGCGACGCCCGCCGGCGGACCGGTGGGTGGTGGACCGGTCGGTGGGGGTTCCGAACCGGTCCTCCTCGTGGCGGAGTTGGGTCGCTTCGATTCCCGTACGATCGACGGTCATGGTCGATCTCTATCCTCCCACCAGCCCCTACGACAGCGGGTTCCTCGACACCGGGGACGGCAACCGCGTCTACTACGAACAGCTCGGCAACCCCGACGGCAAGCCCGGCCTGTCCGTCCACGGCGGCCCGGGGGCGGGCGCGTCGCGGCAGCCGATGAGGGCCTGGGACCCGGAGCGCTACCGCCTGATCCGCTTCGACCAGCGCAACTGCGGTCGCAGCACCCCGCACGCCAGTGATCCGGCGGCGGACATGAGCCTGAACACCACGCAGCACCTGATCGACGACATGGAGCGGCTGCGGGAACACCTCGGCATCGAGCGGTGGTTGCTGGCCGGCGGCTCCTGGGGCTCGACCCTGATCCTGGCCTACGCGCAGCAGCACCCCGAGCGGGTCAGCGAGATATCCATCCAGGCGGTGACGATGACCCGCCCCTCCGAGACCTACTGGCTCTACCGGGGCGCCGGGCGGTTCTACCCCGAGGCGTGGGACCGGTTCCGCGAGGGCGTGCCCGAGGCCGAACGGGACGGCGACCTGCTCGCGGCCTACGCGCGGCTGATGGAGAACCCCGACCGGGCGATCCGGGCGAAGGCCGCGGCCGACTGGCTCGCCTGGGAGGACGCGGTCATCTCGGACGAGCCCAACGGCGTGCCCGGCATCTACAGCGACCGGGAGGTCGACGCGCAGATCGCCTTCGTCCGGATCTGCGCCCACTACTTCAGCAACGGCGCCTGGCTGGAGGAGGACCAACTGCTGCGCGACGCCCACCGGCTGGCCGGAATCCCGGGCGCGCTGGTGCACGGGCGGCACGACATGGGCAGCCCGGTGGAGTCGGCGTGGGAGCTGGCGAAGGTGTGGCCGGATGCCCGGCTGCGCATCTTCGAGGACTCCGGGCACGTCGGCAGCGAGGCGATGAAGGAGGCGGCCCGCGCGGCCATCGAGGAGTTCAAGCACCGCTGATCCTCGGGGGCCGTGGAAGGCCTCGAACCTGCTCACCGGCCGGCTGCCCGCCGTCCCGCCGGCGTACGGTCCGGCCGGCTGCCCGTCGTCGCGCGGTCCGGCCGGCCCGCAGCGGCTCAGCCGGCCCGGGAAGCGCCGAGGGCGAACCGGCTCGCCGCCGGGCGGCCCTCGACGAGGTCCGCGGCGAGCTCGCCCAGCACCGACGCGAACTTGAAGCCGTGCCCGGAGAAGCCGGCCAGGACCGTCACCGGGCCGTGCCGGTCGATGACGAAGTCGTGGTCGGGGGTGGTGGTGTACAGGCAGGTGGCGGCGGTCGGCGCGGTGTGGTCGACGCCCGGCAGCCACCGCCGCGCGTACTCCTGGACCTGCTCCACCGCGCGCGCGTCGGGGCCGCCCCCGCGGCGCTCCGGGTCGACGACCGGGCCGACCCCGTGGAAGCCGACCTTGACGCCGTCCGCACTGCCGAGACCGTACACGCCGGCCTCCGACGCCAGCCGCGCGCCGCCGTGGTGGATGAAGCTCGGCCAGTCCAGCGGCGCGGCGGCCGGGAAGTGCACCGGCTGCTCCTCCGTCACCCGCATCGGGGGAAGGCCGGGCACGAGCCCGGACAGCAGGCGCGGCGCCCATCCGCCGACCGCCACCACGACGTGTTCGGCGACGATCACCTCCCCGCCGTCGGTCACCAGCTCGACGCCCCGGCCGCGGACGGCGAGTCGGCGGACTCCGACCCCGTGCCGGACCTCGGCTCCGTGCCCCTCGGCCGCGCGCTGGAACGCCGCCACCGAGTCGTCGGCGTGCAGCCGTCCGGCCTCGGGGTGGAACAGCGCGGAGGTGTCGGCCCGCAACCCGGGCCACCGCTCGGCCACCTGCGACGGGTCGAGCAGCTCGGCGGGCCGCCCGGCGGCGGTCAGCGCCCGGTGCAGGGCCGAGGTCGCAGCGGTCGGACCGTGGTCCACCGCACCGGTGAGGTCCAGGAGTCGGGTGCCCGTCTCCTCCTCCAGCCGCCGCCACAGCGGCAGGGCCCGCAGGGCGAGGGAGACGTAGAACGGCTCCGGGTAGGCCAACCGGAAGATCCGCGAGCTGCCGTGCGAACTGCCCCGGCTGTGGCCCGGGGCGAACTGCTCCAGGAGCGTCACCCGGTGGCCCCGCGCCGCCAGATGCCAGGCCGCCGACGATCCCATGACCCCGCCCCCGACGACAACGACATCACCGGTCATGCGTGCTCCATAAGGTGTTCGGCGGCCCGGGGGCCGGCGTGGCTGATGCACCGTGCCTTCGGCGACCTCGAAGGAGCGGCCGCTCGCCGAGGGCTCGGTTGCGGTGGCGAGGTGCGCTCCGGTCGCCGACTACCCGGAATCTATCGCGGCGTGATCTCCGGTGCGACGGCGCACCGTTCGGCCGGGCGACCGCCCTGTCGGCGAACCGACGCTCGACCGCGCGCCCCCCTACACCTCGACCGCGCGACCCCTACACCTCGACCGCGGGGACCATCCCGAGCAGTTCGCTCAGCCGCTGGATCGTGGCGGGAGCCTCGCGGTGCAGGCCGGCGATGTCCAGGCCCTCGTCGCCCAGGATCATCAGCAGCGCCTGCTCCCCGATCGCCAGCACCACGACGTAGCCGCCGTTGCAGCGGGTGACCACGTCGCGCAGACCGCCCAGGCCGACCTCGGCGGCGGTGCGCCGGCCGAGGCCGAGCATGGCGGCCGACAGCGCGGAGGCCGACTCGGGGTGGACGGCGGCCGTGTCGGCGGCCACCAGCAGGCCGTCGGCGGTCGAGATGACACTCTCGGAGATGCCCATGACCCGGTCACGGAGGGACTTCAGCTCGTCGACGAGTGCTGCGGGTGAGGTCTGGCTGCTCATGGTGCGCTCTTCTCGGTCTCTTCGGTCTTCTCGGTCCGCTCGGCGCGGTGATCGTTCGGTGGTCGGTCGGAAGCGGCGGCCGGGGCCCCGGGCCGCGTGGCCGGGCCGGCGGGGTCGGTCGCTGTGGTGAGCACGGCCGTTCCGCCCGTTCCGCCCTGACCTTCGGGGCCGCGCCGGCCGGGGATCCGTCGCGGCAGCGGGCCGGCCGAGGCCGGTGGCGGGCCGGTGTGCGGGGTGCGCGGCGCCACGCTCGGCACACCGGTCGCCGGGCGTATCGGCTCCCGGTGGAGCAACTGCCGGGCGTCCATCCGGACCACGTCGAGCAGCACCGCGAACAGCCCGCGCCCGAGGGCGAATCCGATGTCGCGCGCGGTGCGCCGGCCGGTGGCGGCGACCAGGATCTCCCGGTGGCGGGCCGGGATCCGCAGGGCCTTGGACTCGGTCTGCGCGGCGGGGCGGATCCGGCTGCGGGCCAGTTCACCGGGCGGGCCCCAGAGGCGGGTCAACAGGGCCACCCGCTGACCGGTCTCCTCGAACAGCCGTTGCGGCTCGACGCCGGGGCGCAGCGCGAGCCCGGCGGGAGCGGCGGCCTCGGCCACCTCCCAACTGCCGGGCGGGCTCAGCACCAGGGCGAAGGCGCCGTCGAAGACGGCGGCCGCGCAGACGGTTTCGAGCTCTGCGGCGCCGATCGACCCCTGGGCCACCAGAGCCGCACCGAGGTCGCCGGCCCGGGGGCCCGGTGCGGCGGCCGCTGTCGTCGCGGCGGCGGCCCAGTCCGCCTCGCCGACGCGCCGTGACTTCAGCAGCAGGGTCTCGACCGTCGGGGCCCCGGGGGTCTCGATCGCGGTCACCAACCCCTGTTCCAGGTGGATCGTGCCGCCCGGCGCGCTGGAGACGGTGACCGAGCCGGTGAACTCCTCCTGGCGCAGGGTCAGCAGGAGCGCCGGCACGTTGCGCGCGGTGGGCCGGGCCGGCCGGGCGGCCGCGTGGGTGCGGTCCGTCATGCCAGCAGGTCCTGTGCCCGGTCCGCGCTCTGGCGGAGCGCCAGCGCCAGGTTGGTCCGCTCCCGGTCCAGCACCGTGGCCAGCAGCAGCGGGTCGCCCTGCCGGGGCACCAGCTGGACGACGTGGTGGTGGCGGGTGCTGGTGACCACCAGGCTCTCCAACTCGCCCTCGGCTCCGGCCTCGCAGAGCTGCTCGCTGATCAGATTGGTCAGCTCGGCGAGCTCGGCGCCGGTACCGAGGAGCCGGTGCTCCCCGGCGGCCCGGTAGCCGAGGCCCGTGACGGCGTCGACGAGCGCGACGCCGACCACTCCGGGGGAGTCGAGCACATCGGAGAGGGAAGCTTCGAGCGCGTGCACCAGTACCCCTTCACTTTCTGAACCGCTGGCAGCGTACTTTATTTCACCAATTCCGTGCGGTGGTCACACCTGATGACCTTCTTGCTACTTTGTTCCTGCACACGGGGGTTCCGCCCGGATGGCTCGCAAAGGACGAACAGTTCATGAACATTGACAGCGCACTCACGGACGCGATGGGCATCGAGGGCGCCATCGGGGTGGCTCTGGTCGACTACGAGAGCGGTATGTCGCTCGGGCTTCTCGGCGGCAGCCAGCAGCTCGATCTGGAGGTCGCGGCGGCCACCAACACCGAGGTCGTCCGCGCGAAGATGCGCGCCATGGCCGCGCTGTCGATCGACGACGTCATCGAGGACATCCTGATCACGCTCGGCTCCCAGTACCACCTGATACGCCCGCTGGCCGGTGCTCGTGGCTCGCTCTTCCTCTACCTGGCGCTGGACCGGTCGCGCGCCAACCTGGCGCTCGCCCGGCACAGCCTCAAGCGCATCGAGTCCGGGCTGGACGTCTAGGCCCGGACGGGGCCGACCGCCCCGTCCCGGGGGAATTCCCGGCGGGCCGTGCGCCGCCCGGCAATTGCCGGGCGAGGCGAAAACAATGCGTGATGAACCGACTACCGCGAGCGGCCCGTGGAAGAGGGGCGGGATCCCACGGGTGGGCGCCGATTGCGGAAATGAGTGACATTCCGATGACTGGGCGTCATATTCATTCCGGGGTGCCGGGGATCCAGAGCCGGAACGCCGGAAGAAGCGGCCCGGAACGCGGCCGCCCACCCGGCGCGGGTGCGGACGGCGACGATCGCGCCGTCCGCGGGGGGACGCGCCCGCCGTCCGGCGGGGCCGGATCGTGACGACATCTCACCGATCACGCGTCGCCGTGCACCGGAGGCCGTGGTGGCGGGACGACCCCCGTCCGCACGGCATGGCGGTAGTGCAGCGGCGCCAGGCCGGTGTCGCGTTTGAAGGCATTGCTGAAGGCGCTCTCCGAGGAGTAGCCGAGGGTGGCGGCGAGGGCGGCGACCGGTGTGTCGTGGAGCCGGAGGCCGTGCCGGGCCAGCCGTATCCGCCAGTTGTAGAGGTAGGTCAGGGGCGGCACGCCGGCCACGGTCTTGAAGCGGTCGGCGAAGCTGGTGCGTGACATGGCCGTCGCCCTGGCCAGCTCGGTCAGGGTCCACGGCCGGGCGGGGTCGCCGTGCATGAGCCGCAGCGCCGGTGCGATGTGCTCGTCGGCCATGGCCCGCATCCAGCCGGCGGGGAAGGTGTGCGCCTCGCCCAGGTAGGTCCGCAGGACTTGGACGAAGAGCAACTGGGCCAGGTGGTCGGCCGCGAAGGAGGCGCCGGGGCGGCCCTCGCGCATCTCGTGGAAGGCCTGGGTGAGGAGCCAGCGGGCGGCCGGTGCCTCGGCGGTCGTGGCCCGCATGTGCATCAGGGGCGGCAGTGCGTCGAGGATCAAGTCCTTGCCGGCGGCTTCGAGTTCGATGTGGCCGCCGATCGCGACGACGTCCGGGGTGCCGGGCGGCCCGGTGTGGTGGAAGGGGTCCGCCGTCGCCTTCAGCAGCGGCAGGGCCTCGACCGGGGCCAGGTCCGGGGCGCTCGCCAGCACGTACGGCCGGTCGCCGGCGAAGACCACGACGTCGCCCGCCTCCAGCGGGATCGGCTTGCCGGTCCCGTCCATCACCAGCCAGCTGGTGCCCTCCAGGAGCGCGTGGATCTTCAGGCGTCCCGGCGCGGGGAACAGGAGGGACCAGGCGCCGGAGAAGGTGAAGCCGCGCGTCAGCACGCAGCGGGCGCCGACCAGTTCGAGGGTCTGCGCGATCGGGTCGCCCCACCCCGGTGGGCGCGGGGGTGGCGCGGGCAGAACGTCCATGGCGGGACTGTCGCGCACGTCGCCGGGGCGGGCAAGCGCCCCCGGGCGGTCGGCGCCCCCCGCCGGCGCGGGCCCGAACGCGGGCGCCCCCCGGGCCGGGAGGCGTGATCCCGGGGCGCCGCCGACGTGATCGGACCGCGGACCCCGGGCCGGGCCGTCCGGTGGGTGGATTCCCGGGCCACGGCCCTTTCATCCGGACGAGGGAGTGCCGTCGGCCCCGGAAGGGACCGTCCGGGCGAGTCGCGCGCACGGCCCCGGAGGCGCGCCGGAGGCCTGCGCGGATCCGGCGGACGGGCGCGCGGCCCGGCCGGCCACCGCGATCCGCGGGCGGGGAGAGAATCCGACCGCGGCCGGCCGCGCGCTCCCGAACCGGCGTCGGCGGTCGGCCGCGCTCGTCCGACTCCCCGCCGACGGAGGGGTGCCACCGTGGGGTTCCGCAGGACCGCCGCCCAGGCCGACGTGAGCGCCGTCGTGCTCGGCGTCCGGCGCCCCAGGTTCGGACTCTCGCGCAGGTCGCGCGGACGATCGAGCATTCACACGCCGTCGGCGGAGCATCACGATGGGTGACGGGACGCATACGCACACTGTGCCGGGCGGCCCGACCCGGCTGCTCACCGGTGGCCGGCCATCGAGTTCCAGGAGGTAGTTCCCATGGGCGGATTCCAGGACCGCGACAAGTTCCACCCGGACGAGGTCGTGCTGTCGGCGGCCGAGCAGAGCGTCATCGCCGAGCTCGCGAAGGACGGCCAGAGCGACCCGCGCGAGTCCGCGGACGAGGGCTGACCCAGTCCGGACGCACGAGTACCCACGGGTCCCGGGCCGTGGCGGTCGCCCGCCGCGTCCCGGGACCCGCCCAGCAGACGGGACGGCCGTGACCACCACCACGCACTTCGCACCTCCCCAGTCCGGGGAACGCAGCCTCGCCCTGCACGAGGCGTTCACGAGGGCCGAGGCCGCGATCGCGGCCCTGGGGCTGGAGGCCGATCTGGCGCCGATCCTGGACGGCAGCCCCGGGACGTGGCGGTGCGTGCTCGGCCGCCGCGGCGTGCCGATCCGCACCGGGCTGGGCCTGGGCAAGGGCAGCCGCGAGGAGGCGCGGGCGGGCGCGCTGTTCGAGGCCTTGGAGCACTACCTCAGCGGGGTGGACGGGCTGGACGGCTCGCAGATCCGGCTGGCCGCCGCGCACGGCGTCGCCGCCGGCCCGCTCGCGCCGGACGTCGCCGCCGCGCTGCTGGCCCAGGGGCCCGACCGGCCGCTCGGCTGCCTGCCGTACCGGTCGCTGGACGGCGGCCCGGGCGTCGACGTCCCGCTCTTCCTCGCCATGCCCGAGTACCTGCGGCCGGCCGGCGAGAGCCTGCGCCGGGAGGTCGGCGACGCCTACGACTACCGCTCGGTGGGCCGGTACTCGGTCAACAACGGCTGGGCCGCCGGGGCCGATCCGGTCGAGGCCGCCGTGCACGCGATCAACGAGCTGATCGAGCGCGACGCGTTGTCCCTGCTGCTGATCGGCCAGTTCCTGCGCGAGAAGCCGCGGCCGCTCGCGGTGGTCGACCCGGCGACGCTGCCCGCCGACCTCACCGCGCTCCTCGACTTCGCCACCGACCGCACCGGCCGACCGGTGCACCTGATCGACATGACCACCGACCTGGGCGTCCCGGCGTACGCGGCCCACCAGTCGGCGCCCCCGGGCAGGCCCGCGCGGATCTGCGGCTGGGGGGCGTCGCTCTCCCGCCGGTACGCGATCTCGCGCGCGGTGAGCGAACTCGTCCAGCTCCACAGCACCATGGGCCTGCGCGAGCAGTACGCGCACCTGCTGCCCGAGCAGCGCGACGACACCGTGCCCTATCCGAAGCTGCACGCCTGCTACCTGTCCGACTTCAGCGCCGCGCTCGCCGTGGCCGAGGTGCGCCCGTTCGCGCCGACCCCCGCGCCCGAGACCCCCGGCGGGCACCTCGACCGTCTCCTGGGCCTCCTGCGGGACCGCGGCTTCGCCGCCTACCAGCGCGACCACCACGTCACGCCGGACGTGGCCGTGGTCAATGTGCTGGTGCCGGGGCTGGAGCGGTTCATGCTGGTCACCGACGGTCAGGTCGTGGTGCCCGGTGGGCGCGGACTCGCGGCGGCCCGCGGTGAGTGAGCTGGCGTGGCGGCCGCTCGCCCCCGCCGACGCACCCCGGGCGGCGGAGCTGCTGGCGGCCTGCGAGCGGGCCGACCGCACCGGCGACCGGCGCGGTGCACAGGACGTCCTCGACGGCTGGGCGGCCTCGGGCGTCGATCTCGCCACCGGCACGATCGCCGGCTGGGCCGGGGCCGAGCTGGTGGCGCACGCCGTCACGCGCACGCGTGAACACGCGGGCCCCGTCCACGAGATGACGGTGGAGCTCGCGGTGCACCCCGCCCACCGGACGCCGGACACGGCCGCGCAGCTGCTCGCCCGGTGCCGGCGCACCGCGGTTCGCCGGCACCGGGAGCGCTTCGGCGACACCCCGGCGGAGCTCCACACCCGGACGCACGGCCACCAGCGGTGGCTCGCCGACGTGCTCGACGCGTCCGGCTACCGGCGGGTGCGCAGCTACCGGGGCATGCGGCTGGACTTGGCGGCGCACGCACCGGCCGCCCCCGCGCTGCCGCCCGGCACCGCGATCGTGCCGTTCGAGGACGGGTACGAGGCGCTGCTGCTGGCCGCCCGGAACGAGATCTTCGCCGGAAACCCGGGCAGCGTCCCGATGACGCCCGAGACGTGGCGCCATTCGGTCACCGGGAGCCCGTACTTCCGCCCGGAGGCCTCCAGCCTCCTGCTGTCCGCCGACAGTCGGGAGATCCTCTGCTACCTGTTGTCCACCGAACTCGCCGACACCGCCGGTGAACGCGAGCTGTACCTGGCCAACGCCGGTACCCGTCCCGATCTGCACGGGAAGGGCCTGTACCGGGCGGTGTTCACCCACACGCTGGCGCGCGCCCGGGCCCAGGGCTACCGCTGGGCCGTGCTGGACGTCGACTCCACCAATCCCATGGCGGCCGGGGGCTTCTACGAGCGCATCGGCCTGCAGACCTTCCGTACCTGGACGGGGCACGCGCTCAACCTCACCGGCGAGGCGAAGCGGTGGGAGGCCGACGCACCGGGCGTCGCAACGCCCTTGGAGAGACCGGGAGTCACGGCTGCCTGAGCCGGCGCCGCCAGAACAGCGCCGCGATGTCCTCGGAGGCGTTGCTGCGCCAGGCGCGCACGTAGGCGGCGACCCACTTCTCCACCTGCTGCTTCGTGGGCACGGTCGGGCTCCTTCGAGGTGGTCGTCCGAGGCTGTGGCCGCACTGCGGTCGCGGACCGGTACCTCACCCACTGTCGGCGTTCCGCCGGCCGACAGGAAGGCCGGGCCTGCCTAGGAGTGCCACACCCGGGAACGGCCGTTCGTACAGTGCCGAGGCCCGGCGAACGACTGCCCGAGAGCCGTCCCGGGCCGGCGGGATGGCCTGCCCTCGTGCCCGTTCGCACCCCCGTGGCCGGTCCGGGGAGCGGCGTACGATGCGAGGGTGAGTGGTCACGAGCTGGGCGAGTTCCTCCGCGCACGTCGCTCCCGGGTGACGCCCGCGGACGTGGGTCTGTCGACGTCCGGCACGCGCCGCGTCGCCGGTCTGCGGCGGGAGGAGGTCGCCGTCCTGGCCGGGGTGAGCGCCGACTACTACGCGCGTCTGGAGCAGGGCCGGGAGAAGAACCCCTCGGGGCAGGTGCTCGACGCCATCGCGGGCGCCCTGCGGCTGGGGGCGGAGGCCCGCTGGCACGCCCACCGGCTGGCCGGCCTGCTGCCGAGGTCGGCGCCCGCGGACCCGCAGGACCGGGTGCACCCCGCCCTGCTCCAGCTCATGGACGCCTTCCCCGCGGCCGTGGCCTACGTCGTCAACCGCCGCCTGGACGTCCTCGCCTCCAACGCCCTGGCCGACGCACTGCTCTCCCCGCTGGCCGACCCGCGCCGCATGGTCCGCTCGCTCTTCCACGACCCGGCGGCGCGCGAGCTCTTCGCCGAATGGCAGAGCGTCGCCCGTGACACCGTCGAAGCGCTGCGGCTGGCGGCCGGGCACGACCGCCGGGATCCGGAGCTCGCCGCGCTCGTCCGGGAACTCCTCGCCGACAGCCCGGAGTTCGCCGCCCTCTGGCGGGGCCACGGCGTCAGCGGCCTGGGCCGCAAGACCAAGGTGTTCAACCATCCGGACGTCGACCGGATCACCCTCACCTACCAGGCGTTCGACGTGCAGGCCGCGCCCGGCCAGTACCTGCTGGTCGGCACCGCGGAAGCGGGGAGCGCCGACGCGGACTCCCTCGCGCTCCTCGGATCCCTCCACGCCGCCGGCCGGCGGGACGGCGCACGACCGGCCGGTGCCTGACCGAGGCAGCGGCCGAGCGGCGCGGGCCAGGCTCCCCACGCGCCGGGTAGCGCCTGTGCGGTGGCGTTTTGATCGGGAGCTGCGACTGTGCCACAGTTAACGGTGTGTATCGGTCCGATTTCCTGGAGTGACAGGTCATGCCGGATTCCCCGCCCAGCCCGCTCACCGAAGCCTCCATCGACTCCTGCCCGCAGCCCCTCGGCTGCGGGCAGAGCCCCGGCCGGGGCCAGCTCGTCAAGTGCATGGGCCGCACCTACTGCGCCCTGACCGGGGAGGACCGGATCGACGTCAGCGACGTCACCGACATCACCCGGCCGCTGCCCCTGGGCGTCGCCGTCCGCTCGGGGAGCGCCGTCTGGGACATCCACGCCCCGGACGGGCGCGCCCTGTTGCGCACCGGCGACCTGCTGCTGGCCCTGGTGGCGCTGCGCGCGGACTACACCTCGTCGGCGAGGCGGTGACGGGCCCGCCGGGGTGCGCCGGCCGGTCAGGGTGAGGCGGACCCGCGGTCGGTGCTTCCGGTCGCGCGGCGGCGCGGGGCGGGCGGCGCGGACCGTCGGCGTGGGAGTGCCGGGCCCGCGGCGCCGCGCAGGATCCGGGCGACCTTGTCGTGTCCCTCGCGTTCGGCGTCGTCCAGCGGGGTGTTGCCCCAGCGGTCCGCCGAGGTCGTCGGGACGCCGTGGGCCAGCAGATAGCGGACGATCCTGACGCGCCCTTCGCTCGCCGCGAGGTGCAGCGGGGTGCGGCCGTCGTAGTCGGCGCCCGCCAGGTCCGCACCGGCCGCGGCGTAGCGGCGGATGTCGTCCAGATCGCCCTGGCGCGCCGCCCAGCAGAGCCCGACGGTGTTCTCCACCGTGCTCTGGTTGCGGCGCAACCGCAGGTCGGTGCGGGTGCCGAGGGTCGGCGGAGTGAGCGGGTGGATGTTGTAGGCCTGTTCGAGGCGCCGGCAGAACTCGATGCCGCGCACGCTGTTGCCCAGTTCGTCCAGGCGCGGCGACCACACGCAGATGCCCGCGAGTCTGGGGATGACGATCATCAGCGCCCCGGAGACCCCGGACTTGGCGGGCAGCCCGACGGTGAACGCGAACTCCCCGCTGTAGTCGTACATGCCGCAACTGGCCATCAGAGACAGGCAGTGCTGCACGGTCTCCTCCGAGAAGACCCGGTCCGTGGTGAGCGGACAGACCCCGCCGTTGGCGAAGGAGGCCGCGGCGGTGGCGAGCATCCGTGAGGTGACCTCGATGCTGCAGCACTGGAAGTAGAACTCCAGCGCCGCCTGCATGTCGGTGCCCGGGGGGAAGGCGTGCCGTTCGCGCATCGAGTACGCGAGGGCGTAGTTCCGGTCGGCGGTCTCCCGCTCGCTCAGGCAGACGGCGTTGTTGAACCAGGGCCGGCTGCCGCCCGACAGGCGCCGCCAGGTCTGCGCGACGAGGTCGAACCGGTCGGCCGGCGGCAGGTCCGGCCGGATCAACGCGCAGGACATGATCGCCCCCGCGTTCACCATCGGATTGTGCGGGTGGCCGAAGCGGTCCAGCGCCAGCCCGTTGAAGCCCTGCCCGCTGGGCTCGCGCCCGACGTGCCGGTGGGTCGCCTCGACGCCGTGCTCCTCCAGGGCGAGGCAGTAGCCGACCGTCTTGGACACCGACTGGAGGCAGAACGGCACGTCCCCGTCGCCGACGGTGTACCGCTGGCCGTCCACCGTGCACACCGACACCGCCAGCTGCTCCGGATCGACCCGGGCCAGCTGCGGTATGTAGCTGGCGACGGTGCCGTCCCGCAGCGGCAGCAGGTCCTGGTAGATGCTCGCGATCCGGCCCGCCAGCTCCGCGAACTCGGGGACGACCAGGCTGCCCCGCAAGGTCCGTTGGACCAGGCCCGAGCACTGCTGCACCACCGCGGTGAACTCGGCCAGTCCGAGCCCCTCCTCCTGGGCCGCGGCGCCGAGGATCCCCGCGATCCTCGGGTCGTCCTCCAGGATCCCGGCGGACCGCAGCCGCGCCACCAGGCCCGCCGGCGACACGGGCCGGCCGTTGTTGAGGGCGCGGAACAACGCCCGGTACGTGCCCTGCGCATCGCTGCTCCGTGCGGTCCGGCCATCGGCCATGGGACGCCTCCTCGCGATCGGCGGAGCGCGGCGCCGGGGCCCCGGCGCCTGCCGTCCCGAAGGCTTCCCGTCGGCCGGTGCCTCCACCGCCGACCGGACGGCCGCTTCCGGCCGTCGGGAGGCACTCGTCCGGGCAGGCGCACGACGGCGACCGATGGGGCTCACACCCGTTGACGCCCTTTCCGGCTCGGCAGGGACTCGGGCCCGGGCACGGCTGCGCCCTCGCAGCGGGCGGGCGGCCCCCGGTGTCAGGCTCCGGCGGCCGGCCGGTTCCGCGACCACTCACCGCCCACGACCCCCGATGGTGAGATCAGCCGCCCCGGCCGTGCTATTTTTTGTGAGCAGTCGTTCAACTACGGAGGCCGGGATGGGGCGCAGGCAGGTCTGGGACCAGGACGAGGTGCTGGCCTCGGCCATGCGGCTGTTCCGTCACCGGGGGTACCTCGGCGCCTCGCTGCGGGACATCGAGGAGGCCACCGGGCTGCACCCGGGGAGCCTGTACCGGACCTTCCGGAACAAGGACGGCCTGTTCGACGCCGCCCTGGCCGCCTACAACGAGCGGGTGGTGCAGGAGCGGGTCCGGGTCCACCTGCTGGATCCGGCGGACTCCCTGGCCGGCATCCGCTCGTTCTTCAGCTCGGCGATCGAGACCGGCGCCGAGCCCGACCCGGGCTGCCTGCTCACCAACACCGCCGTCGAGTCCTTCGCGCTTCCCCGGACCGTCGCCGGCGTGCACCACGGCCTGGCGGCGATCGAAGGCGGCTTCGCCGACGCGCTGACCCGCGCCCGGCAGCGCGGTGACGCGCCGCCGGAGCTCGACGTCGGGGCCACGGCCACCCACCTGCTCGCGCTCTACCAGGGCCTGCTGGTGCTCGTCCGGGCCGGCCTGCCCCGCACCACACTGCACAGCGTCACCGACGGCGCGATGGCGTCGATCGGCTCCCTGAGGACTCCTCGAAAGCAGGACGACCATGAGTGACACCCAGCGGCTCTGGAACGACTACGCCGCCTGCTGGTCGGCCGACCCCGCCGACCGGCCCGCCGCCCTCGGCGCGGTCGCGGTGGACGAGGTCGCCTACCGCGACCCCGGCACCGAGGTCGGCAGCCTGACCGAACTCGCCGCCTACATGGCCGGCTTCGCCGGAGCCTTCCCCGGCCACCGGTTCCGCATCGACGAGGTGCTGGAGCACCACGACCGCTCCCTGGCCCGCTGGACCCAGCTCGACGGGCAGGGCGAGGCCGCGTCGACCGGCATCAGCACCGCCCGCCACCACGAGGACGGGCGCCTCGCCGACATCACCGGCTTCTTCCTCCCGGCCTAGCCGGGGCCGGCCCGCTGCCGTGCGGGCTCCGGCCCGGCGGCGGTCACGGCCTTCGGCGGTCACGGGTTGCGGCGGTCACGGCTTTCGGCGGCGCCTCGCGCCCGACGGCCTCGATGCCGGTGCGGGCGAACTCTCCGGCAGATCGTCGACGCGCACGGGGAGTTCGGCCGCGAGGGTGTCCGGGCCTGGTCGTCACCGACCGGGCCCGGACACTCTCGCGCCGTCTCCGTGGTGATCCCCCGGAATCGGCCCGCCGGGCCGTCCCGGGCTCCGGCGGACCGATCGCCAACCGGCGGGTTGGCTGCTTCGTATGCTGGGCGCATGGCATGGGACACCGCGAAGACCAAGAGACTGCTGCTCGACGCCGCCGTGGACGAATTCGCCGCGCACGGGCCCGAGGGTGCGCGGATCGACCGCATCGCGGCCGCGGCCGGGGTCAACAAGGAGCGGATCTACCCCTACTTCGGCGGCAAGAAGCAACTCTTCGACGCGGTCGTCGAGCGCGAGCTGGAACAGCTCGCCGCCGCCGTGCCGTTGGAGGAGGCGGACGGGCGGTCGGTCGGCCTCCCCGAGTACGCGGGCCGGGTGTTCGACTACCACCTCGCCCATCCGCACCTGCTGCGCCTGCTGCAGTGGGAGGCCCTGTACGGCGCCGCCGGTGCCGCGGTCGCGGGGGAGGAGCGGCGGGCCGCCTACTACGCGGAGAAGGTCGCCGCGGTCTCCCGTGCCCGCCAGGGCGCCGGGGGCCCCGCCCGGGCCGGGGCGCAGCTCCCGCCCGGGGACCTGCTGTACGCCGTTGTCGCGCTGGCCGGTTGGCAGTTCGCCGCGCCGCAGCTCGCCCGGATGATCCTCGGTGGCACGGCCGGCGAGGATCCGGTCGCCCGGCGCGCCGCCGTGGTGGACATGGTGCGAAGACTCGCGCTCTGAGTCGCCGAACGGCACGGCTCCGTCTCCCGAGGCCATATTTCCAACTGACAGGTTGGAAATATGGCCTGCTGCCGTTAGGGTCCAACTCATCAGTTGGAAATACTCCGGACAAGGAGACTGACCATGACGGTCACGTCCGCACGCCCGAACGCCGCCCTCGTCCTGATCGAGTTCCAGCGTGAGTGGCTCGACCCCGAGCGGGGCGGGCTCAACCATCTCGTCGAGGACCGCGAGCTGCTCGACACCGCCGTGCACGGCGCCTCGGCCGCGCTGGCCGCCGCCCGCGCGCACGGCGTCCCCGTCGTGCACGTGCCGCTCGTCCTCACCCCCGGCGCGCCGGAGCTGGAGAGCTGGACCCCGGCCGTGCTCGGCCTGCGTGCGGCGATCCCGAAGGCCGGCACCTGGATCGAGGGCAGCGCCGGCGTCGAGTTCGCCGACGGCTTCCGGCCCGCCCCCGGCGAACCGGTCGTGCGCGGCCGCGCCGGCGCGAGTGCCTTCGCGGGCTCGTCCGACTTCGACCTGATCCTGCGCCGGCTCGGCGTCACCGACCTGTACCTGGCAGGCTTCGCCACCCACGTGTGCGTCGAGTCCACGCTGCGCGAGGCCCATGACCGGGGCTACAGCGCCCACGTCATCCACGACGCCAGTGCGGCGTTCACCCGCGTCCAGCAGGACCACGTCCGCGAACACGTGATCCACCACTTCGGCGGTGAGACGGACGCCGCGACCTTCGCCGCCTCGCTGTCCGCCCGGTGACGGGCTCGCCCACCGGGCGAGGGGGTTCAGCGGGCGGGTGGGCGTTCGGCCTCGTGCGGTGAGTGCGACGGGACGAGCCGGTGCCACCAGGGCGTTCGCGGGGGCGGGGGGTCGGTCGCGACCGGGGCGAACCGGCTCTCGATCGGGGTGTCCCACTCGATCAGCGCGGCCGGGAACCAGGTGACCGGCTTGGTGTCGCCGAGACCGTTGGCCCAGGCCGCGACGCGTTCGGCGGTGTCCTGGTCGGGCAGCAGACCGCGCTCGTCGGTGTCCACGCCGAGGCCGAGCACGGCGCCCCGGTACAGGTCGTTGCAGAGCCAACTGTGCATCAGGCCGTGGTCGTAGCCGAGCACCTCCCAGCCGATCCCGTGCCCGCCCTCGACCACCTCCCGGGCGGGCGCGCGGCTTCCCGGGCCGTCGAGGTTGGCGAGCAGGACCGGCTCGTACGTCGCGGCCGCGCGGATGTCGGCGACCAGATCCGTGGCGTGCCCGGCCGGCACCAGCAGGGCGTACAGCCGCGCCCGCGCGGGCACCCGGACCGGTGCGCAGGCGGCCAGGGCCTCCTGCGCGGTGGCGAACCAGCAGTCGTCCTGCGGGACCCGGTCGATCAGGCAGTCGGACGCGGTGGTCAGCCGCGCCACCCGGGGCAGGCCCGGGCCGCGCAGTGCCTCCGGGACGGCCACGAAGTAGCCGGCGAGCAGCGGCCTTCCGCCGTGGGGCACGGGCGCGGGACCGCCGTCGGCCCCGGGTCGCCCCGGGCGGGGCAGGCGGTCGCAGGAGGCGCCGGGCCCGTGGTGACTCCCGTGGTCCACCGGGTGGACTCCGTTCCGTGGTGCCGGGCCGCCGGCGGGCGGCATCACCCCTGGGAGGGGATGCCCAGGGACCGGACGAGCTGGGTCAGTTCCTCGCGGAAGAGCTTCTCCGGGCTGAGGGTCTGGGTCCGCAGGTGGCCGTAGATTTCGAGCGACACCAGGCCGTGCAGGTGGCTCCAGATGCGCAGGGCGAGGGCGACGGCGGCCGGGGGCAGCTCGGGGAAGGCCGGGCGGACCTTCTCCAGCAGGCCGGGGTCGAAGTCGGCCCACTCGAACTCGCTGTCGGCGTACCGGGGTTCGGCGTGCGGCCAGGCCTCGGCCGCGAGCGCGGTGATGCCGGTGCAGACCCGGTGGGCGGCGTCCGGGGCGGCTCCGCCCTCGGGGGGCCGGTAGCCGGGAACGGGGTCGCCGTAGACGAGGCGGAAGCCCTCGGGGTTGGCCAGCGCCCAGTTCCTGAAAGCGCCGGCCCAGGCCCGGATCCGGGTGGCCGGGTCCGGGGCGGGAGCGGCCGCCCAGGCGGCTTCCACGGCGTCGGCCAGTGAGGTGTAGACGTTGTCGATCAGCGTGGTGACCAGGTCGTCCCGGGTGGCGAAGTAGCCGTAGATGGCGTTGGCCGTCATCCCCATCTCGCGGGCGATGGCCCGAAGCGTGATCGCGTCGGGGCCGCCCGAAGCCATCAGCTCCAGTGCGACCTTCTTGATCTCGGCGGTCGTCTCGGCCCGCAGGCGCTCCCGGCGCCCCGTTGTGCTTCCCACGCGCTCACCCTACAGCGGAGCCTGTACGGCGTCACCGTGCTGGTTGCCGTATCAAAACTGCACGCCGTATAGTTTTCGTACGCCGTGTACAAGCGGCTGGGCAGAGAACAGCGCACGGAACTGGGGAGAACCATGCACATCGGAGTCATCGGGGCCACGGGCACCATCGGCAGCCGCGTCGTCACCGAGGCCCTCGGCCGGGGGCACCGCATCACCGCGTTCAGCCGGGACGCCTCCCGGATCGACGAGGTCCGGGAGGACGTGGTCTGGAAGAGCGTCGACGTCCTCGACGCGGGCAGCATCGCGGCGGTCCTGCCCGGTCTGGACGTGTTGATCAGCGGATTCCAGCCCGGCAACGCCGCCCGGGACTTCGCCGACACCGTCGAGCGTTCGATCGCCGATCCCGCCGTTTACGTCACCGCGGCGCGGGCGCTGCTGGCCGCGCTCGACCGCCACCCCCGGACGCGGCTCATCGTGATCGGTGGCGCGGGCAGTCTGGAGGTCGAACCGGGGGTGGTGCTGGCCGATTCGGAGGAGCTCCTGCACAAGACCCTCGACGGGCTCGGCCTGCCCCGCGGGTACGCGGCATCCGTGCGCGGTGCACGGGACGGGCTGAACGTCCTGCGCACGTCGAACCGGCTCTGGACGTACTTCAGCCCGGCCGAGGACATCGCCCCCGGCGAGCGCACGGGCCGCTTCCGGATCGGCGGCGACCAGCCGGTCCGGGACGCCGACGGGCGCTCCCGCATCTCCGCGGAGGACGCCGCCGTCGCCCTCGTCGACGAGGCGGAGCTGCCGCGCTTCGTCCAGCGCCGCTTCACCATCGGCTACTGACCGCCGCCGACGGGACGCCCCGTCAGCCACCGGCCGGCCCTGGACGTGCGCGTCACCGGGCCCGCCGGTGCGCGGGGGCCCGGCTGGTGCGCACGCCGGGTCCGTCCCGGCGCTTCGGCTCCGGCCGGGTGCCGGGAAATTCCGGGCGCGCGGCCCCGGTCGGTGGCGATAATGGCGGCTCACCTGGGTTTTCCACGTTCGGCCTGCCGCCGTCGTTGGAGGCTCGGACGGAGCTCGGGAGAGACATTTGGCCAGGCCCGCCGCCCGCGCGGTACCGATCGCGTTGGCGCTGCTCCTGCTCACGGCCGGCTGCTCGGGCGGCTCGCCCGTGGCCGGCTCGCCCCCGGCCGGGCCGGCGCCGACGGACGGTGGCCGGGCTGCCCCTGCCCCGGCGACCGTGGCGCCGTCCTCGGCGCCACCGGCCGCTGCGCCGGCCTGGCGGTCCCTGGAGCCCCTGTCCCGCGAGCAGTTGACGGCCGCACTGCTGCCCGTCGCCGATCTGCCGCCGGGCAGCACCGCCGAGGCCGCCGACGGCACGCCCGCTCCCGGGACGGCCGCGCGCTACGAAGCGGCCGCGCAGCGCCGTCCGGCCTGTGCGCCGATCCTCACGGCCCTGTCCGAGCAGCCCGCCGCGTCCGCCCGGAGCCTGTACGTCACCGGGAACAACGTGCTCGGCAACCGGACCCTGGTGGACGTGGGCAGCTTCCCCGGCGGCCGGGTGCGGGAGCGCTTCGACGCGCTGGCCGCCGCCGTGCGCGGCGGTTGCCCCGGCTTCCGGATGGAGAGCGGTGTCGGCGCGGCGGAACTGCGGGTCGAGGAGGTGCCCGCCGATGCGCTGGAGGCACCGGCGGTCGGCTTCCGGATCCTCTCGCCCACCGGTGCGGTGGCCTCGGTGGGCGGGACCACCCGGGTCTACCTCTACGCGGCCGTCGGCGACAACCGCATCCTGTTCTCCATGGTCGACGACACCGCGCAGGCACCGGCCCTGCGGGCCGACCTGGTGGCCGCCCAGATCCGTCGACTCGTCACCGCGGGAGCGTCCCCGGGCACACCGACCGCACCGACCGGCTGACGCCTCCGGGCCGGTCCGGGTTCCTGCGCGGTGGCCCTCGGGTGCGTGCTAGGGTCGCGGTCGCAAACTGGAATGCGCGAAAAACTCGCTCCTGAATGGTGTTTCGGAGCGGCGCCCGTGCGGTGTTCGTTCCTCTCCGAGGAACCCGGTGCTTCCTTCGTGATCGTGAACGAAGGCAGAGGACTGTGCATCTTCCGTACCGGGTGATCATCGTCGGCGCTGGACCGGGCGGGCTCGCGCTCGCCCACGGTCTGCGCGGACAAGGCGTTGACGTCGCCGTCCACGAGCGTGACGCCCACCCCGGCGCCCGCCCCCAGGGCTACCGCATCCAGCTCGACGAACCGGGCCTGACCGGTCTGCGGCGCTGCCTGCCCGACCCGCTGTTCCGGCTCTGCCTGGCGACCGCCGGCGCGCCGCCCGCGCGGGTCTCGGTCCGCAACCGCCGGCTGGAGACCCTGGCGGACCGGCCCGCCGACTCCGCCGGGCCCGGCCCGTACGCGTTCGACCGCCCGACCCTGCGGCAGATCATGCTCAGCGGTCTCGCCGGCCACGTACACCACGGCGCGCGGCTGGTGGACTACCGGTACGAGGCGGACGGCGGGGTCACCGCCCGCTTCGCCGACGGCCGCACGGCGACCGCCGACCTGCTGGTCGGCGCGGACGGCGTCAACTCCGCCGTCCGCCCGCTCCTGCTGCCCGGTGCCCGGGTCGAGGACGCCGGCCTGCGGCTGGTCTACGGGCGGATACCGCTCGACGCCACGACCCGGGAGGGCATGCCCGACTGGGTCTTCGACAGCGTCTTCACCGTGGTCACCGGCGGTCCGGGCCACCCGCACCTCGGGCTGGGCCCGGTGCAGCTCGCGGCCCGGCCCGATCTCGCCGGCGCCGCCCAGAGCCCGCCGGTGGCGCTGGCACCGGTCGGTGACTACGTCGCCTGCATGGTCGGCGCCCCGGCCGACCACCCCGCGATGCCGGCCTTCGAGGACCTGCGCCGGCTCGCGCCCCCGGCGCTGCGCGCGCTCGCGCTGGAGCTGATGGGCGGGGACTGGCACGAGGACGTCCACCGTCTGCTGGCCCGGTGGGACACCGGCTCGCTGTTCCCGCTCCGGATCTCCACCGCCGCTCCGGTCCCGGCCTGGGAGACCGGTCCGGTCACGCTGATCGGCGACGCGATCCACGCGATGAGCCCGGTCCTGGCGATGGGCGCCAACACCGCCCTCCGCGACGCCGGTGAACTCACCCACGCCCTGGGCGGTGTGTCCGGCGCCCCCGACCCCGGCGCCGCGCTGCTGGAGGCGGTCCGCGGGTACGAGCGGCGCATGAGGGACTACGCCTTCGCGATCGTGGCCGACTCCCGCCGGACCGGCCGGCAGCGGGTCGGGCAGCGGTAGCACCCGGCGGGCCCGGCCCCGGCCGCCTCTTCGGCCCCGGCCCGGCCCCGACCGCCGGGTCGGGCCCGGGCCGGACCTATCGGAAGCACCGTGGGGCGCCGCTCATTTCGCACCGGGAGCGGCGCCGAGCTGCTCCACCAGGGAGTAGAGGTTCGCCACGCCCCAGTGCTCGGTGATCCTGCCGTCGACCACCCGCATGGCGTCGACGGTCTCGAACTGGATCCTCCGGCCGGTGGGGGCGATCCCGAGGAACTCGCCGTGGTGGGTGCCGTGGTAGGTCTTGAAGGTGGTGACCAGGTTGCCGTCGGCGGCCTGCCAGTGGATCTCGGGGCGGAAGTCGGGGAACGCCGCGCGCAGGACCCGGTAGAGCTCCAGCGCGCCGGCCCGGTCGGGGGTGCGGCCCGGCTGGGGGGTGTGGTCGACGAAGTCGTCTGCCCAGAGCTCGTCGAACAGGGCCCAGTTGCCGCCGCCCTGGATCTCCTCGGTGTTGCGCCGGACGACGGCCTTGGCGGCTTCGCTCACATCGATCTGGTTCATGGGAGGCCCTCCTGCGGGGACTGTTCTGTCTGCCTGTCGGTGCCCGGGGCCGCCGTCGGGGACGAGCGGGGCACCGCTCCCATAACTCGACGGGTCCGGCCCGGGAAACGCCCCGGCGGCGGCGATCTCCGACGGCGGAGCGCGCCCGCGCAGTCGGCGCAAGCGCACCGGCGGGTCGATCGAGGCGCCGAAGTTCCGTGCGTTCTTTCCAAGTTGGCCACCCGGACGGGGGCGGCCCGGTAGGAATGGGGGGCGTTCGGCCCGTCCGGGCCGGGCGGAGGGGAGCAGAGGGTGCGGAGCTCGCGGCGCCCGGGCGCCACAGGGGACGGCGCGCCCCTCGGCTTCCCTCGCTCCGACGTCCATCTCTCCGATCAAGGGACACGATGCGTTCGTTCACCAAGACCCTTCCCGCCCTTCTGCTGGGCGGGATACTGACCGTCACCGTGCTGGCGCCCGCCGCGCCGGCGTCACCCGGCGGGGCCGGCCAGGTGACCGCCGACAGACCGCGGGGCCTGGAGGTCGCCGTCCCCGCCTACGTCCTCCCGGGTGACCCGATGCTGGCCGGTCTGCCGACCACCCACCCGGCGCCGTCGATCGTCATCCTCAACCCCTACAACGGCTACGCCCCGTTCGACGCCGCCTGGCAGGCGCAGGCCGACGCCCTGCGGACGGGTGTCACCGCGCACGGCGGCCGCACCCGGGTGCTGGGCTACGTCGACACGGCCCACGGCACGCTTCCGCAGGCCGCGGTCCGGGCGACCGTGGACAACTACCTCAGGACCGCCGACCACCGGCTGCACGTCGACGGCATCTTCTTCGACCAGTCCCAGCGCGACTGCGGGGCCGGCAACGCCATCCGGGACTACTACGCGGAGCTGCGCACCTACGTCCAGGAGACCGTCTACGCGATATCCCCGCAGGCCCAGGACCTGGTCGTGGACAACCCGGGCACCGCGGTCGCGGACTGCTACCTGGAACCCGGCCACCGCACGGCCGACGTCTTCGTGACCTTCGAGGGCGGCTACGACGACTACGCCGACGGCTGGCTGGGCGGCAACGTCTTCAACTACACCGCCGGTTACTACTCCGGCGCCACCCTCGATCCCAGCGGCACGGCGTTCTGGCACCTGGTCTACGACACCCCTGACGCGGCGGCCATGCGCTCCGCCCTGGACACCGCCTTCACCCGTGGCGCCGGCTACGCCTACGCCACCGACGACGCCATGGACATCCCCTGGGACGCCGCCCCGGCCTGGGGCTTCGCCGCCGAGACCGCCCACGCGGCCACCAAGGGCTGACCGGTACCGGCCACTGCCCCGGGCCGGGCTGTGCGCACCCCGCGCACAGCCCGGCCCGGGGTCCCCGGTGGTGGGCCGCACTCCGGCACGGCGGCGGCGGAGCGAGCGGACTCGGGCCGGCGGGAACCGACTTGCAGCTGTTCGACTGCACCGCTGATGACCATCACCCTGCCCACCGGCCAGGCCCCGCCCGCTCCGACGCCCGGACCCAGCGCGGCCTCCCCGCCGATGCCGACGCCCACCGTCCTTCCCCGCGTAGCGGTGGTCGCCGCCCCGAGCCGACGGGACGCGACCGAACAGGTGAAGGGTCGCCCCGTCCGGTGCGGGGACACCGGAATGCGGCGGCCCGCCGTGCTACCGGTTGCTCCAAGGCCGTCGACGCACGCGGCGGTGACACGGACATGATCGGAGAACAGCGGAATGCCATCGAAGAACGGTCTGTTGGCCCGCATCGAAGCCCGGCCGGAGCACGCGGACGAGGTCGCTGCGCTGTTGCGCGGGGCGCTCGACGCGGCCCGGGCCGAGGAACAGACGCTGACCTGGTTCGCCTTCAGGGAGAGCCCGACCGTGTTCGGGATCTTCGACACCTTCGCCGACGAGGCCGGGCGGGCCGCGCACCTGGAGGGCCCGATCGCCGCCGCGCTCATGGAGGTCGCCCCGAGGCTGCTGGCGACCGAGCCGAGCATCCGCGCCGTCGACATCCTGGCCGCCAAGCCTGCCTGAGGTGCGGAGCCCGCCTGAGGTGCCAAGCCTGCCTGAGGTGCCGAGCAGCCCACTGTCGGCAGGGCGTCGCGACCGATCCGGGCTGCTGCACCACAGGGGACGGTCCCGCCATGGCGGTCCAGGAACTGCAGACCGGCGGCGCCGGCCTGCGCTTCGAGGACGTCGCTCACGCCCTGCTCGACCTGACCGCCCTGCCCGGCCCGGACGTCGAGGCGGCACCGTGCTCCGGCCCCGCCGCCCGCTGGGGCAGAATTGCCCCGTGACCGAAGAACAGCTCACCGTCGCGGGCGAACCGCTCGCCGATCTGGCCCGCCGGCTCGACGGGGCGAGGACCGGCCGCTGGACCGAGGAGGGTGCCCGCGCACTCGTCCACGACCTGGGCCTGCGGTGGGAGCACGTCACGGACCCGGCGTCACCGGACGGGCCTCGGCTGCGACCGGTCGGGCCGTCCGAGCGCCGCTACGTCGACGAGGAGGCGTACCTGGAGCTGGCCGTGACGGTGCCGGGTGCCGGGCCCGATGCCGCCGGCCAGGCCCGGGCCTTCGGCAGGGCGAGGAGTGAACTGACCGGCGCGCTCGGCGAGGCGTCGATCATCGGCTCCTACGGCCGGCTGGGGCCCTACTACGGCTCCACCCCCGCCTGGGGCTCGCCCTTCCTGCGGTGGCGCGGTGAGCGTGACACGCTCGAACTGCGGGCGGGCCGTCAGGGCCCCGAGCTCGTCCTGGAACCCACCGCCCCGCTGGAGAACTGGTACGGCAGTCTCGGCCACGGCGAGGAGGACGCCATCGGCGGGTTCATCGGCAGCCGCTCGGGCCCGTCCACCGCCGGTCTGAGCCTGCCCGGCCGCTGGTCGGCGCGGAGTTGGGAGACGCTGACCGGCTCGCTGGCCACGTTCCTCGCCACGCTGCCCGCCGAGTTCGCCGCACTCGGCATCGCCAAGATCATGCGGCTGTACGGCCGGGTGGGCGGCGAGGCGCCGAGGTTGTTCGACATCGACGCCGACAGCCGGCTGATGCTGGCGTCCTTCGCCGACTCCGACATCGGCCCGGCGTCCTTCGGCTGGGGCACCGTCGCCGATCACCCCGGGACGAAGGAGACCTGGGCGGACTCCTACGAGCCCAGGTGGCGCCGCGACGCGGGCGGGCCCGGCGAGCCGGCGGGTCGTGAGCTGGCCGAGATGGTCGTGGCGACGGCGCGTGCGCAGGGGGTGGCCTCGGTCGACGACCTGCTGCTCGGAGGCGAGGCGGAGGACATCGGTCCCTACACGGTGAGGTTCTACGGTCTGGGCCTGACCACCGTCTGACCGGACCGCGTCCGGCGTCCGCCATCCGGTGTCCGCCCTGCTCCGTGCGGCCGGCGGGGGTACCGGGAGGCGGCGCGCCGGATCAGGTGCTCCGCCGCCGGGCCCTGCTGGTCGGCGTCGGGTGGGCGGCCGACGCGCACCACTCCGTGGCGCCGCACCCGCGGGTGGCTGGGGGGAGTGGGGAGCGAGGAGTCAGGACCGGGGGTCCGGGGCCGCCCGCCTGTCCGGCGCAGGCCGGCGCGCGGGAGCCGACCGGAGGTGGTCGACTGGGCCGCACACGGTAACCCTCTTCTGTAGTGGAGCCCCCATGGCGATCGTCGTGATCTTCGAACTGCCCGGCATGACCCAGGCCGCCTACGAGCGGACCACCGTCATGGTGAGCGGTGGTCCCGGCGGGCTCAACAGCCCGGCCGACTGGCCCGTGCCCGGCCTCATCTCGCACACTGCGGCGCCCACCCCCGACGGGTGGTTCGTCGCCGACGTCTGGGAGTCCGAGGAGGCGTTCGCGCGGTTCGGCGAGGTCATCAAGCCGATCCTGCGCGAGGTCGGTGCGCCGGACGTGCAGCCGAAGATCTACCCGGTGTTCAACACGGTGACGCGGTAGGCCCGTTCAGGTCTGCCGGCACCCGGTCCGGAGATGGAGGCTCCGAGATGACGGATACTTAGGCAAGCCTTGCCTAAGTATCCTAGGATGCGCACATGAAGAAGATCATCTGCGCGCTGGCGGCGCTGGCCGCCGGCCTGGTCCTGGCCGTACCCGGCGCCTCCGCGGCCCCGGCCGCCGCCGCCCCGGCCGGGGGCTCCGTGAGGATCGAACTCCCGCCCCCCACCGGCGACCTCGCCGTCGGACGGGACACCCTGCACCTGGTGGACCGGCACCGCAAGGACCCCTGGGTGCCCACCGAGGACCGGGAGTTGATGCTGTCGCTCTACTACCCGGCGCTCGCCCGCACCGGCACCCCGGCCCCCTACATGTCCGTCCCCGAGGCCAAGGCGCTGCTCACCGACCGGGGGCAACTCGGCGAGTACGTCACGCCCGAGCGCGTCGCGGCGGTCCGCACCCACTCCCGCGTCGGCGCGGTGCCCCGGGCCACGCCGGCCGGCTACCCGCTGATCGTGCTCTCCCCGGGCTTCACCATGCCGCGCGCCTCGCTGACCGTCCTGGCGGAGGACCTCGCCAGCCGCGGGTACGTCGTGGCCGCGGTGGACCACGCGTACGAGTCGGACGGCACCGTGTTCCCCGGCGGAAGGCTCCTCACCTGCACGGCGTGCGAGGAGGTGCGCCCCGACGGCTCGGTGCGGCGGGTCTCCGACGGCCGGGCCCGTGACATCCCGTTCGTCCTGGACCGGCTCACCGGCCCGCGCTCCGCGTGGCGCTACTCCGCACTGATCGACTCCCGGCACATCGGCATGGCCGGGCACTCCATCGGCGGCGCGGCCTCCTCGGCGACCATGGCCGTGGACCCGCGCGTGGACGCCGGGGTCAACCTGGACGGCACCTTCTTCACGCCGGTCCCCGAGGGCGGCCTCGGCGGGCGCCCCTTCCTGATGCTGGCCGGTGATCCGGCCCTGCTGCCGCCGGACTTCCCCGACACCTCCTGGGAGGACACCTGGTCCCGGCTGGACGGCTGGAAGCGCTGGCTGACCGTCACGGGGGCGGGCCACCCCACGTTCACCGACTGGCCCGTGCTCGGCGACGCGGCCGGCTACCCCCACCCGGAGACCCCGCTGTCGGGCACCCGCTCGCAGCAGATCACGCGGGCCTACGTCGGCGCGTTCTTCGACCTCCACCTGCGCGGCCTCCCGGCGCCCCGCCTGGACGGGCCGACGGCGGCCGATCCGGAGGTCCTGTTCCACCGGAGCTGACGCTTCGTCCGGTCGTCCGGGGGCGCACGTCACGGCGCGCGCCCCCGTCGGCCCCGGGCACGCCCGCCGGGCACGCTGCAGCTCCTACAGCGCGGACGCCGGTCGCGCCGATCCGCTACCTCGACGAATTCGGCCCGCGGGGCGGCGCGGGGTACTTCGCCGAGCGCCGCCCGATGGTCGACTGGACCGAGACCCGCCCCCGCACACCCTGAGCGCCGGGGCCGCCGCACCGACCGTAGGAGCGCATTCGGATGACGGACGAAGGCGCCGGCCCGGCAACCGGCGGGCCGACGTTCTGGCAGCGCCTGCGGCGACAGCTCTGGCAGCCGCCGCGCCCCCACGGCGAGCAGCCGAGCAAGCGCGTCGTCGGCCCGCTGGAGCTCTTCTACGACCTGGTGGTGGTCGTCCTGGTCGCGCAGGCGGCCCACCACCTCGCCGGGAAGCTCACCTGGCGCGGCCTGGGCGAGTACGCCGCGGTGTTCGGACTGGTCTGGATCGCCTGGGCCAACGGCAGCCTCCACCACGAACTGCACGGCCGCGAGGACGCCCGGGCCCGGAGCACCTTCCTGCTCCAGATCCTGGTCCTCGTCCCGATGGGGGCCTTCATCCCCGAGGCGGGCGGCGAGCGGGGAGCGGCGTTCGCCGTCACGGCGGGCGTGCTGTTCGCGGTGCTGGCCGTGCTGTGGCTGCTGGCCTCCCGGGGGGACCGGCCCGAGTACCGCACCTCCAGCAGGCTCTTCGTCACCGGGACCGTCTTCTGCGCCGTCATCCTCGGTACGAGCGCGCTGCTGCCCGCCGCCTCCCGGATGTGGACGTGGGGGGCGCTCGACCTCGCCTACCTGGTGGGCCTCGGCGCCGTGATCCTCGGCGCGACGCCGGGGGCCACCGTCGCGCTCAACGTCACCGACGCCCTGATCGAGCGGTTCGGGCTGCTCATCATCATCGTGCTCGGCGAGACCGTCACCGGCGTGGTGAGCGGGATCGCCGCCGAGCCGGTCAGCGCGCTCACCATCGCCGTCGCGCTGACCGCCGTCGTGGTCGGCTTCGGCGCCTGGTGGACGTACTTCGACTTCGCCGGCCACCGCGAACCGCGACGGACCGAGGCCGCCACCGCGCAGTGGATGCTCGCCCACCTGCCGCTCACCGCCGCGGTGGCCGCGATGGGCGCGGCGATGGTGAGTCTCGTCGAGCACGCCCACGCGGCGCGGACCGCCGCCGCCACCTCCTGGATGCTCTGCGGCTGCGCCGCCGTGGTCCTGGTCAGCACCATGCTGGTGGCCGCCGGCCTCGAAACCTGGCGGCGCGAGCGCGAGCTGTACCGCCCGCTCTCCCGCATCTGCGCCGCGGCGGCGCTGGCCTGCCTCGGGCTGGGCGCGGCACGGCCCGCGCCGATCGTGCTGGGCCTGCTCCTCGTCCTGGTCTTCAGCATCCCCTGGACCTTCGCCGTCGGCCACCGGCTCCGCCGGTCCGCCGCCGTTTCCGGGTAGCGGGCCGACCGGCCGACCGGGGCACGGCTCCGGCGCCCGGCCTCGTGGCGTCGATCGCCGCCCGACCCCCAGCCGCCCGACCCCCCCGCCACCTGCCCCTCCGCCACCTGCCCCGACGGGGCCGATCGGCAGAACCGCGCTGCGCTGCTCCGTCAGTGTTGGGCCGTCAGTTGCGGGGGAGGGCGAGGCACGGGGGCGCGAGGTCGGCGGTTCGGACGAGGCTGCTCGGCCGGGATCGGACGCTGGACGCCGTCGACACCCTCCTGGAACGCCTGGGCGCAGAGTCGGGGACCGATCCCTCGGGGCCCCGAGGCGGGGGCGACCGAGCGCACCCTGCTGCTGGTCGGAGAGCCGGGCATCGGCAGGACGGCGCTGCTGGAGCTCGCCGCCGAACGCGTCAGGGCCCACGGCGGGCAGGCCCGCCGGGTGGCGGGCCGCGCCGAGGAGGCCGGGCTCGCCTTCAGCGGGCTCGACACCCTCCTGCACCCGTGGCGCAGCACCTCGGCCGGCCTCGACGCCGAGGACCGGACCGTCCTCGACACCGCCCTGCGCGGGGGAGAGGCGGCGGCCGCGGGGACGCTCGCCCTGGCCGGCGCCCTGCTGAGGGTCCTGTCCCGGTGGGCCGGCGCGGGGCCGGTCCTCGTGATCGTCGACGACCTCCAGTGGGTCGACCGGTCCACCCGGGACCTCCTGAGCCTGTGCGCCCGACGCCTCCGGGGCGAACCCGTCGGCTTCCTCCTGGCGTCCCGTCCCGCCGGACTGCCGCCCGGCCGGGCGCGGCAGAGCACGGTGCACCGGTCGGCGAACCTCGACCTCGACCCACCTCCACCAGCTCTTCCCCAAGCGCGGGGTGACCTCGCGGGCCGCCCTGCGCGACGCGCTCGACCGGCTGCCGCAGGAGTAGCGTCCGCGGTCAGACTCCCGTCGTCCGGGCGGAGGACGGGTCCGGCGACGCCGCCACCGGTCCCGCCGGACGGTGACCCGGTGCCATCCCGCGCCGCCTGTCGCCCCCGGACGGCGACCGGCGGCCCGTCTCGGCGATCAGGGCACGCAGCGCCGCGGCCACGGGGGCCGGCCGCTCCTGCATGGCGACGTGGCCGACGCCGGGCAGGGTGAGGAGGCGGGCGTCGCGAAAGGCGGCGTAGGCCCGGGGTGCGGTCCGGACGGGGACGAGACGGTCGTCCCGTCCGTAGACGAGCAGCGTTGGGGTGGTGATCCGGTGCGCCTGGCGCCAGGCCGATGCCTCGCCCCGCCGCAGGAAGGCGCGGGCCACCGAGCGGACCCCCTCGGCCAGCATGTCCTGCGCGTACGGCAGTTGTGCCCGGCGCGCGCGTTCGCCGGCCTCCACCGCGCGTTGTTCGGCACCGGCGAGGGCGGGGTCCGCGTAGATCAGGCGGTAGAGGTCGTCCAGCTGGCGGTCGGGGCTCTGGGCCGCCAGCCGCCGGGAGTACAGGCGCGGGGTGCCCGGCACGCCGAGCAGGGCCACCCGGAGGGCCTGCGCCGGCGGGACGGTCGGCAGCAGGGGCGAGACGAGCGTCAGGGTGGCCACCAGATCCGGCCGTCGGGCGGTGAGGTGGAGTGCGATCAGGCCGCCGAGGGAGTTGCCGACCAGGTGCACGCGGTGGTGCCCGGTCCGGTCGAGGTGGTCGGCCACGGCCGCGGCCTGGCGTTCGACGGTGACCACGCCGTCGGGCGGCGGCGCCGACCTCCCGAAACCGGGGAGGTCGAGGGCCAGGCAGTGCACCGAGGGCCGCAGCCGGTCGATCAGGGCGGCCCAGTTGTGGGTCCACCCGCCCAGCCCGTGCAGGAGGACGGCGGTGTCGGCGTCCGGGTCGGTGCTGCGGACGTACTCGCCGGCGAGGGTGTGCTGCATGATGGTCCGTTCCTTCGGGGTGGTTCCGGTTCGGGCGTCGGCTGCGGCCGGCCGGCTCACTCCCGCCGCGGCCCGGCCGTCTCCGCGAGGGCGAGCCGGTAGTGCCCGACGAGGCGGTCGCCGACCGCCGCCCAGCTGCGTTCCGCCACGGCGGCCCGGCCGGCCCGCCCGAGCGCCACCCGCAGCTCGCGGTCGCGGGCGAGGCGTTCCACGGCCTCCCGGAACCCCTGCCCCGCGCCGGGCGGGACGAGGAAGCCGGTCCGCCCCGGCCGGACCAGGTCCAGCGGCCCGCCGGCCGCCGGGGCGACCACGGGCAGTCCGCTCGCCATGGCCTCCTGGAGGGTCTGGCCGAAGGTCTCGAACGGTCCCGCATGGACGAACACGTCGAACGAGGCGTACAGCCGGGCGAGTTCGTGCCCGGTCCGGCGGCCCAGGAAGACCGCGTCCGGCAGCGCCGCCTCCAGCCGGGACCGGAAGGGACCGTCGCCGACGACCACCAGCCGTACGCCCGGGAGCCGGGACGCCTCCGCCAGCCGGTCGACCTGCTTCTCCGCCGCCAGTCGCCCGACGTACCCGACCAGGACCTCCCCCTCGGAGCCGAGCCGCCGGCGCAGCGCCTCGTCCCGGTGGCGGGGGTGGAAGCGCACGTGGTCCACGCCGCGCGGCCACAGGTGGACCCGGGGAACCCCCTGCGCCACCAGGGCGCTCAGGGAGGCCCGGGACGGCGCCAGCGTGCGTGCGGCGGTGGCGTGGATGTGCCGGAGGTGGCGCCAGGCCAGCCGCGCGCCGGCCCCTCCCGCCACCGGCAGGTACGTCCTGGCATAGGCGGCCAGGTCGGTCTGGAACACCGCCACGGCCGGGATCCCCGCTCGTTCGGCGGCGGCCGCAGCGGCCGCCCCGAGCACGAACGGGCCGGCCAGGTGCACCACATGGGGGCGGTGGCGCCCGATGGCGTCGGCCACCCGCCGGCCCGGGAGCGCGATCCGCACCTCCGGGTAGCCGGGCAGCGGCACCGACGGGACCCGGACCACCTCGTAGCCGTACGCCCGCTCGGCGCCGTCGCCCCCGTACCGGCGGGCGGTCCCCGCGGCCGGTGCCACCACGACCGGGGTGTGCCCCCGGGCCAGGAGGTGCTCGGCCGCCCTGAGCACGCTGTGGGCGACGCCGTTGAGCTGCGGAGCGAAGGACTCGGCGACGATCATGACGCGGAGCCGGTCACCACCGGCCGCGGGGGCGTCCGCGGCGGGCGCCGCCGGCCCGGGCAGGACCCGGCTCACCCGGCGCTCCCCGTGCCCAGCACGGCCGCGCGGGCCGGGCCCGCCGGGACGGACCGGCCGACCTCGCGCAGGTCCCGGAGGATCTCCCGGAACGAGTCGACGAGGCCCGCCTCGCAGTACTCCACGCCGATCTCCGCGCAGTAGTCGCGCACGATGCGCGAGGCGGGGCGCAGCGCCACCACCGGCATGGCGGGGAAGAGGTGGTGCTCGATCTGGTAGCCGAGGCCGCCGAACACGAAGTGGACGACCCGGCCGGCCCGCAGATTGCGGGAGGGCAGCACCTGCCGGCGGAGGAAGTCCGCCCGCTCCGCGTCCCTGCCCGTCATCGGCATGCCCTTGTGGTTGGGCGCGAAGATGCACCCCAGGTACACGCCGAGCACGGCCCCGCACAGCACGGCGAAGAGCACGGCCTGGAGCGGCGAGAGGACGACGGCCAGCAGGGCGGCCGCCAACAGGTAGTGCAGCGCGGCGAGGGTGCGTTCCAGGACCGGGTGACGGACCGGGCCCCGGGTCAGGGTCAGCCAGGTGGCGGCCACGAGGCCGAGCGCCTGCAAGGACAGCAGCGGGAAGAACAGCGCCGCCTGGTGACGGGCGACGAACCGCCTCAACCCCTTGGTGCGGACCGCCTGTTCGGTGGTCCGGGCGAAGAGGATGGCGTCCGCGGCCGGGTCGTGCCCCTCCCGGTTCGGATGCGCGTGGTGGCGGTTGTGGTCGCTCACCCACCAGCCGTAGCTCATGCCGACCACCAGGTTGCCCACCAGGATGCCTGCCAGGTCGTTCGCCCGGCGGCCGGTGAACACCGCCCGGTGGGCGATGTCGTGGCCGAGCAGCGCCAACTGACCGAGCACGAAGGCGAACAGGGGTGCGAGGAGCAGCTGCCACCAGCTCGCGCCGACCGCCGTGAACCAGGTCAGCAGCAGGGCCAGGGCGGCCAGCAGCCCCGCGGCCCGGAACGCGTAGTAGAGCGGGCGTTTGCGCAGCAGCCCGGCGTCCGTGATCCGCCGGTACAGCTCGCCGAAGTCACTGCGCCGAGCAGTGCCGGCGTTCGAGGTGTCCTGACCGGTCATGTCACCGTCCCCGTCTCGGGTTGCTCCGGTCGACCGTGGCCGCCGTACCGCGCGGCCCGGACCGGATGACGCCAGCCTTCCGTAGACGCACCGCTGTTGTCCCGCTGCCACTCGGATTCCGTCGTGCGAGCGGTCCGGGCCCACGCGCCAAGGGCGTTGACGTGCCGTCACGGGACGGGAACGCGACCGCCCGTCCGCCTCTGTGTGCGAGGCGCCGCGGTTCGTCGTCAGCCCGTTCGAGCCGCTTCCTCGGCCGGGTGGGCCCGCTCGGCCCGCTCGGCCGTCTCCGGACGGAGGGCGGCGACGGTGAGCGGGCCGGCGGGACCGGTCCGCCCGCCGGCGGGGGCGGGTGACCACCTCGCCGAGGAGTGCTGCTGGGACGACGGCCCCGCGGCGCCCCGCGCCTCCTGGCCCACCCGTCCGTCGACGCACTGCGCCACCCGGTCGGCCGAGCGTACGGCGCCGGCCGGACGCCGGGCGGCGGGGCGCGCGCCGCCTTGAACGTTCTCCTTCACGTCACTATGGGTAGCAGAGCAATGACCATGAGTAGCAGCTGTCCATGGATGGTCATGCACCGCCTCGAAGCGGCCACACCCCGCCGCCGGTGACCGGCACGGTGCGAGGCGCGACGGTGAGGAGCGGCGGTGTCGAAGCGACGTCACCCGAGCAGGCGGCCCGGTGCCGGCACCGGTGGCGAGGGGCCGCAGCCGGGCAGGATCCCCGCCCCGCACCGCGCGGGGCCGCGCGGGTCCCGGCCCGAGGGCGCCCGCGAGGGGCTGGTCACCCCCCGGCCGCCGGCCGCAGGGGAGGGCGTCCCGGGTCCCGGCCGTGCCGGTCGCGGCGCCACCCCCTGGCCGGACCGGATGCGGCCGCTGGTGCGCACGCCGATGGCCGACCGCCCGGTCGTCACCGGCGCTGAGCCGCAGGAGCGGCCCGGTCCGGCCGAGGCGTCGCGCGTCCTGGACCTCGCCGTGCGGGTGGGGGAGGCGCTGCTCGCCAGCGGCGAGTCCGCCGAGGACGTGGAGGGCGCCATGCTGGGCGTCGCCCACGCCTACCGGGTGTACCCCTGCGAGCCGCAGGTGACCTTCACGCTGGTGGCGGTCTCCTACCAGCCGACGCCGGACGATCCTCCCCTGACGGTGGAACGGGCGGTCCGCCGCCCCGCCAGCGACTACACCCGGCTCGCCGCCGTCTTCCGCCTGGTCTCCGCCATCACGGCCGGCGAGGTGGCGGCCGAGGAGGCCTGTCGCCGGCTGGCCGCCCTGACCGCGCACCGGCGGCCCCCGTACCCCGGGTGGCTCCTCGTCCTCGCCTCCGGGCTGCTGGCCGGCTCCGCGACCCTGCTGGTCGGCGGGCGCTCCGACGGCCGGGCCTGGCTGGTGTTCGCGACCGCGTTCGTCGCGGCCCTGGCAGGAGAGCGGTTGGCCGCCCTGGTCGCCCGCCACGACCTGCCCGAGTTCTACTGCTTCGTGATCGCCGCGACGCCGGCCGCCGCGATCGGCAGCCTGCTCTCGCTCAACGGGCTCCATCTGCGCGGCTCCGTGGTCATCACCGGCGGGCTGTTCGCCCTGCTGCCCGGCCGCCCCCTGGTGGCCGCCGCACAGGACGGGCTGACCGGCTTCTACCTCACCGCCGCCGCCCGCCTGCTCGAAGTGCTCTACCTGATGGCCGGCATCGTGATCGGCGTGATGACGGTGCTGTACCTGGGCGTCAGCAACGACGCGGACCTGACCCCCGACGTGAGGCCCGGCAGCACGGTGAACCCGCCGCTCCAACTGGCCGCCGCGATGCTGCTGGCCCTGACCTTCGCGGTCCTGCTGCGCACCGACCGGGCCACCCTGGCGCTGGTCGCCCTCAACAGCGTCATCGGCTGGACCACCTACGCCGTCCTCGCCGAGGCCTGCGTCGAGCCGATCCTGGCCACCGGGCTCGCGGCCGGGCTGGTGGGTCTGTTCGGTCAGCTGATGGCCCGCTACCGGGCGATGTCCGCGCTGCCGCACGTCACGGCGGCCCTCGGGCCGCTGATGCCCGGCTCGGTGCTGTACTTCGGCATGCTCGCCTTCGTCCAGGGCCGGCCCGAAGCCGGGTGCACCTGGGTCGGCCGGGCGTGCGCCTCCGCGATGGCCCTGGCCATCGGCGTCAACCTCGGGGGCGAGGTGGCCCGCCTCTTCCTCCCGGCCTCGGGGCCGGCGTTCACCTCCCGGCGCCCCTCCGGCCGCCACCGCCGCTGAGGCCGCCGTGCGCGCCCGGGGCGCCGGCCGGAGCCGCATCGATCACCGGCCGTGGCTCGGCCGCTGCCGGCTCGGCAGGCGACGCACCGCCGACGGACGTAGGTTCGGCGTTGACCGACGACGAGACGCGCGAGGGACGGACGACGCCGGGGGCCGGTGCCCGGCGGGCAGGGGCGCGCGCCCGGCGCCGCGACGACGAGGAGGCGCGCCGCCGGGACGGCAGGAATGGCCGCCGCGGGCCCGGGAAGGAGACGCCTTCCCCGCACCGGGCCCCGGTCGCCGGGCCCGAACCGGCCCGACGCCCCCGCCCACGGCGAGCCGTGGGCGCCGTTACGGAAGGAGCGACACCGTGGGTGACTTCGACGCCTTCGTCGCCCTGTTGGACTACCCCGTCCACGTCGTCACCGCGGCGGTCGGCGAGGAGCGGGCCGGCTGCCTGGTCGGCTTCGCCGGGCAGTGCTCGATCCGGCCGCTCCGCTTCGCCGTGTGGATCTCCAAGGCGAACCACACCCACGGGGTGGCCTCGCGAGCGGGCGTCCTGGTGGTCCACCTGCTCCCGCGCCGGCGCCACGACCTCGCCGAGCTCTTCGGCGGTCGCAGCGGTGACGAGGTGGACAAGTTCGCGGCCGTCCCCTGGACGCCCGGCCCGGGCGGGGCCCCCGTCCTGACGGACGCGGCCGCCTGGTTCGCCGGCCGCGTCCACGACCGGACCGACGGGGGCGACCACACCGGCTTCCTCCTCGACCCCGTCGCCACCCGGACCACCGCACTCCGTGACACGCTCACCTTCCGCGACGTCACGGACATCGACGCGGGGCATCCCGCATGACGGCGCCGGGCGGGCGGGGCGGCGCCGGCGGCGGCGGAGGCGGGCGGTGACGGCGCAGGAGCCCGGCGGCCCGGCGGCATCCGGCCGCGACGAGACGCCGCAGGAGCGGGCGGACCGCGTCTGGAACGAGACGCTCCAGGAAGTCCGGGTGGCCCAGACCGGCGCACAGATCCTCTTCGGCTTCCTCCTGAGCGTCGCCTTCACCCCGCTCTTCGCCGGCCTGCCCGACTTCGACCGGAACCTGTACGTCGCCACCGTCGTCCTCGGCGCCGTCGCCACCGGTGCACTCATCGCACCCGTGGCCTTCCACCGCTTCCTGGCCGGCCACGGCATGAAGCCCGAACTCATCCGGGTGGCCGCCCGGCTCATCGCCGTCGGCCTCGTCACCCTCGCCCTCACCATCACCGGAGCCCTGCTCCTGCTGCTGCGCACCGCGACCGGCAACCCGGCGGTGGCGTGGATCCTCGGCGGTGTCGTGCTGGCCTGGTTCACCGCCGCCTGGCTGGTGCTGCCCCTGGTCGTGCTGCGCCGCACCGCCGCGCGCCGGCGCTGACGGCGCGCCGAGCCGCGGCCGCCGTCCGGCCGACGCCGTTGCCCACCTGGGGGTGAACTCCGGAGCGGATCCCTCCGCGTCGGCTGGACGCCACCGACGGGCCCGGATCGGCTGGGGCGATGACCGACGAGACCTTGCCGCTCAACCTGGGTGAGCGACTGATGGAAGAGTTCCTCACCACGCGACGCACGCTGGACCCGGCCGACGTCCCGGACATGGCCCAGCGGTACACCCAGGCACTCGGTATCGGCGTCAGCACCGTGTACCTCGCCGACATCCAGCAGAACCGGCTGTTCCCCCTCGGCGCCGGTGCCAGCCTGCCGATCGAGGGCACCCTGGCCGGCTGGACGTACCGCACCGGATCGCTGCGGGTGGCGGAGACCGACGGCGGCATGCTGCTCGCCTGGTTCCCGCTGTTCGACGGGGCCGAACGGCTCGGCGTCCTCGGTGTGCGGACCGCCGGCCTCGACAACGGCGCGCTGCGCCGCTGCCGGCTGCTCGCCGCCGTGCTGGCGATGGTGATCACCTCGAAGCGCGACACCAGCGACAGCTACGCCCGGGGGACGCGCGTGGAGACGATGAGCCTCCCGGCCGAGATGCTGCGTGCCTTCCTCCCGCTGCGAACCGTCTGCAACGGACAGGTCATCTCGACCGCCGTCCTGGAGCCCGCCTACGACCTGGGCGGCGACGCGTTCGACCACTCCCTGGCCGCCGGAGTCCTGCACGCCGCCGTGCTGGACGCGATGGGGCACGACCTGGCGTCCGGCCTGACCGCGGCCGTGGCGCTCGCGGCCTGCCGCAACGCCCGCCGCAACGGCGCCGACCTCCCCGATCTCGTCGACACCATCGACGACGCGCTCCGGCGCTGGTTCCCGGACCGCTTCGCCACCGGCATCTTCGCCCGGCTCGACCTCGCCACCGGAACGCTGCACTGGTCCAACTGCGGCCACCCGCCGCCGCTGCTGATCCGCGGTCACGAGGTCGTGACGGACGCCCTGACCCGCGGCGCCGAGCCACCGCTCGGGCTGTCCGCCCTGGCGGACGGCACGCGGGGCGTCCACACCTTCTCGCTCCGGCCGGGTGACCGGATCCTCCTCTACACCGACGGCGTCATCGAGGCGAAGGGCGCCGACCACGAGATGTTCGGGCTGGACCGCTTCGCCGACTTCGTCATCCGCGCCACGGCCGCCGGTGAGGCGGCCCCCGAGGCCCTGCGCCGCCTCATCCACGCCCTCCTGGAGAACCAGGACAGCACGCTGACCGACGACGCCACCATCATGATGATCGAGTGGCAGCCGGCCGACCTGCTGGCCTCCGATCCCGACCGGCTTCCGTGACGCCCGCGCCGGTGCGCCGGGGGCGCCCGCAGCGGCCCCGGGGGCGCGGCGCCGGAGTGAGGTCCGGCGCCGCGCCTTCGAGCTCCGCGGGCCGTCAGCAGGTGAGGACGGGGCCCGCCCAGTCGGCGTGGTCGCTGACGGTGCCGTCGCCGCCGTCGGTGACCACGAGGCGCAGTTCGTCGGCGCCCGTCAGGTCGGCGGTGAGGTGCCTGGGGGCGGAGCTCACGGTCATCAGGCCGCTGTCGGCGACCTTGGCGGCGTCCTTGTAGATCTCGAAGGAGACGCTGGCGCGGCCGTTCGCCTCGGCGTCCACGCCCACGTCGGTGGTGAGCGAGGTGCAGGAGCCGCCGAGGTAGTAGACCACCTCGCTGAGCGCGTTGACGCCCAGGCCCTTGGCGTACGTGGTGCCCGCGACGGTGATGGTCCGTCCGTCCCGGGCCTGGTTCTCGCCGTTGCTCATGTCCTTCTCGACCGGGCCCCAGCTGTTGCCGGCGGAGACCCAGGCGAGGTCGGAGAGCGGGTGGGCGCCGGCGGCCGGGCCGCGGCCGCAGGCGATGTGCGCGCCCGCCCAGTCGGCGTGGTCGTAGCTGGTGCCGTCACCGGCGTCGGTGACCACCAGCCGGACGGTGGTGGCGCCGGTCAGGTCCGCGGTGAGGTGCCGGGCCGGGTCCTTGCCGGTCATCGGGCCGCTGTCGGCGACCTTGGCACCGTCCTTGAGGATCTGGAACACCACCGAGCCGTTGCCGTAGGTCTCGTCGTCGATCCCGACGTCGGTGACCAGGTTCCGGCAGGCGCCCCCGAGGTGGAAGCCGACCTCGCTGGGCGCGTGCACGCCGAGGCCCTTGGCGTAGGTGGCGCCGCGGATGGCGAGGGTGTGGCCGTCACCGGCCTGGTGGTCGCCGTTGCTGCGGTCCCGTTCGACCGGGCCCCACTGGTTGGTGGCGGTGGAGAACGGGAGGTCGCTCAGCTGCGTCACCCCGGTCGGCGGGGGGACGGGCGAACTCGGGGCGACCCGGAACATCGCGGTCCCGTGTCCCGGCACGGTGGCGCTGACGGTGCCGTTGCCGCTGGTGGAGTGCTTCGACCACAGGTCCTTGACCGTGTACGAGTCGGCCCCGCCGATGCCGAGGGTCTGCGCGGTGGCGGTGATGGTGGCGTCGTAGGAGCCCTCGTTGGTCAGGGTGACCGCCCGGCCGCCGTCCGCGAGCGGCTTGGACATCACCACCAGGCCCTGCTGGCTGGAGACCACCGTGCCCTGCCGGCCCAGCGGGTCCTGGTCGACCGCGATCACGTCGGCGTTGGTCAGGATCTCCAGGGTCTCCGGGACGGCGGTGCGCAGGTCGGTGCCGATCATCAGGGGTGCGGCCATCTCGGCCCAGAGGCTGAAGTGGGTCCGGTACTCCGTCGCGGTCATGCCGCCGTTGCCGACCTCCAGCATGTCGGGGTCGTTGAAGGCGCCGGGCTTGGCGTAGCCGGCCAGGCCCTGGTTGGCCGTGGCGATGGAGATCATGCTCTGCCAGGTGTCGCTGATGTCGCCGGTGGTGCGCCAGGAGTTGCCGACCGGAGGCGCCCACGCCCACGGGCCGGTGCTGCCCCACTCGCAGATGCTGTAGAGGATCGGGCGGCCGGTCGCCTTCAGCGCGTCGCCCATCGCCTTGTAGCGGGTCCGGGCGTCGATGCCCTGGTTGTGGCAGTTGTCGTACTTGAGGTAGTCCACGCCCCAGGAGGCCCAGAGCCGGGCGTCCTGCTGCTCGTGGCCGAGCCCGCCGGGGAAGCCGTTGGCGTCGCAGGTGTGGTCGCCCGCGCTGGAGTAGAGGCCGAACTTGAGGCCCTTGGCGTGGACGTAGTCGGCGAGCGCCTTGATGCCGTGCGGGAAGCGGACCGGGTCGGGGACGAGGTCGCCCGCGGCGTTGCGCTCCGGCAGCGCCCAGCAGTCGTCCAGGTTGACGTACTGGTAGCCGGCGGCCTTCAGGCCCTTGTTGACGAAGGCGTCGGCGATGCCCCTGATCATGGCTTCGTCGAACTGGGTGCCGCACTGGGTGGAGTTCCAGTTGTTGAAGCCCATCTGCGGTGTCAGGTTCAGGCCGTTGTCCAGCGCCAGCGCGGGTGGCGCGGTGGCGAGTTGGAGCCCGACGGCGAGGGCGCCGCCGCCGGTGAACAGGGACAGGGCCGTCACTGCCGATGCCATGCGGCGGGAGAGCGTCCCGCGGCGTGGCGGTGCGGTGCTGGGGGAGCGCAAGGGTCCTCCAGGGAGGGTGTGGTGGGTGGAGCCGGACCCGGCTCCGGCGAGGTGCCGGAGCCGGGGGAACAGGGGGCGTCAGGAGAGCAGGCTCCAGGACTGCCCGGCCAACGATCCGTCGGGCGCACCGGTCACGACCGGGGACGTCGCGGCGGCCTGCGGCGCGGACAGGACGAGACCGGTGGCGACGTTGGTGATGGTGAGTGCGCCGGTCGCGGTGTTCTGGACGACGCGCCACTTCTGGGCGGGGTTGCCGGGGTCGTAGGCGTTCTGGGCCCGGGCGGGCTGGCCGGCCGCGCCGCCGGTGAGGGTGCCGTGGATCTGCGTGCCGGTGTAGCAGTTGTCGGTGATGTGCACCGTGCCGTCCGGGTTCGCGGCGAAGTTCCACTGCTCCGACGTGTGCGTGTTCCACCAGGTGTTGATGTCGGTGGGGGAGCCGTCGGGGGCGCTGCAGGTGCCCTGGACCTCCAGGGCCTGGCCGCCGGTGCCGCCCGCGCTGATGCCGTGGTAGCGGCCGTCGCCGATGACCGCCGCCGGGATGGTGGCGGGCAGCGCCTTGAGGCGGTACAGGGCGACGCCGTGCGGCTCCACCTGGGCGCCGAGGCTGCCGGTCACGTTGCCGGTGGAGCCGGTCCACAGGTCCTTGGCCGAGTAGCCGGGGCCGGTCAGGCCGAGGTCGCTCAGGCTGGTGGAGATGTTCCGGTAGCCGGCCGGGTCCTGGTTGATCAGCGCGACGGCGGTGTCACCGTTGGCGAGTTGCCGCTTGAGGACGACCGGTGCCGTGCTGCTGGTGGGCGGGGCGCCGACCAGGGTGGCGGGCTTGGCGAGCCGGTCCTGGTCGATCGCGATGACGTCGGCGTTCTTGTAGACGGCCAGCTGGTCGGCGGTGATGCCGGTGGACCAGGTGAGGCCGTCCCGGGTGTGCTGGGAGTCGGCGGCGGTGCGCAGGTCCGCGCCGGAGATGAGCGGGGAGGCCATCATGGCGAGGATCGACATCTCGCTGCGCGACTCGGTCAGGGACATCGGCTTGTGGCAGGTGCAGGTGTCCGTGACCCCGTACACGCCGTACGGGTTCTGCCAGCCGGCGAACATCATGTCCATGTCGTTCCAGCTGCCCGGCCGGGCGTTGCCCGGGTACTTCAGGGCCGTCTGCAACTGGCCGTTGTAGAGCACGCCCTCCAGGTCGGGGCCGCGGTCGCCGCCGATCCGGCAGAGGTTGGCGACCTGCCCGCACCACACGCCGGTCGGGGCGTAGCCGGGCGCCTGGAACGCGGGCGTGCCGGCCGTGACCACCACCGGGTCGGTGCGGGCCGGGTCGTCGGAGGCCAGCAGGTAGGGAACGCCGCTGTGCACCGGCTGCGCCGAGACGCTGAGGGCCACCCGCGGGCGCCCCTGGGCCTGGGAGGCGGAGTCCAGCGCCCGCTGGAAGTCGCGCACCCGGGCGTAGACGGACCGGGTCAGCTCCCTCCCCTCGCCCTGCGTCCAGTAGTTGTGCCCGTCGGGCCCGATGATCTGCGGGCCGTACGGGCAGTCGTCGTACTTGACGAAGTCCACGCCCCAGGAGACGAAGTCGGCGGCGTCGGTGGACTCGTGGCCCAGGCTGCCGGGGCGGCCCTGGCAGGTGGTGTAGGTGTCCGTGGCGTAGAGGCCGAACTTCATGCCCTTGCTGTGGGCGTACCAGGACAGGTACTGGATCCCGTTCAGGGTCTGCCCGTTGACGGTGTGCGCCGGGAAGCGGCCCGGGTCGGCGACGAGGTGGCCGGTGGTCGGGTCGAAGCCGGTGCCGTCGGTGCCGCTGACGGGGTTGTGGTTCGCGTCGTAGAGCTGCATGGCGCCGTACGAGTTCTTGACCAGGTCGGTGGTCTGGCCGTCGCGGTGGCCGAGCGACCAGCCGTCGTCGATGGTGACGGTGTCGTAGCCGGCCTGGACCAGCCCGTTGGCGGACATGAAGTCGATGGTCTGGAGGACCTGTTCCTGGGTCACCGCGGTGCCCAGGGTGTTCCAGGAGTTCCAGCCCATCGGCGGGGTGAGGGCGAGTCCGTTGTCCAGGGCGGCCGCGGGGGAGGCCGGGCCGAGGACGAGGGCGCCGAGTCCGGTCGCTGCGAGCGACAGCGCGACCAGGGCGCGGGGCAGGGCACGGGGCAGGGGTATCCGCATGGAGGCGCTCCAGGGTGCGCAAGTGGGGGTGGGGGATCGGCAGTCCGTTGCCGTTGGTTTCTGTTTGAACTCCCAACAGAAAGCAACGCAGCATAGGCACACGTTCGGGCCGTGCTCAAGTGCCTTGCACGGACCGGCCGATGATGCCGGTTCAGCCCGTCGGGTGCGACGGATGCCCTTTCGCGCCATGTCATGTCACAGGTTGATCTCGGCGTGACAACGTGCTTGACGGGAGATCCGCGAGTCATGTGATATTTCACATCACGTTGAAATCCGTTTGGTTCTGATCGCTTATCGAACATGCGCTCAGCCCTGGCCGTTCGGCGCCACCCTCCGTCCCCACCCGTGCCGGTACCACCCCCCGACCGGCACAAAGGAGCGTTCCCCCCATGATCCGAAGCACCACCGGTCGTACCGCCGCCGGCGGCCTCCTGCTCGCCCTGGGCCTGAGCACGACCGCCTGCTCCAACGGCCAGGACTCCACCGACGGCGCCGGGTCGGTGGCCAAGGTGAACGGCAGGATCTCGCTCACCTACCTGCAGAAGCAGGGCGACCAGGAGTACTTCGTCGGCGAGGCCGCCGGCGCCAGGGCGAAGGCCGTGGAGCTCGGCATCGACCTCAAGGTCGTGAACCTCGGCAGCGACGCCAACAAGACCGTCAGCGAAGTGCAGGCGGCCATCGCCCAGAAGACCAACGGAGTGATCGTCGTCGTCCCGGACCCGGCGGTCGGCCCGCAGGTCGTGCAGACCGCCAAGGACGCCAAGGTCGCGCTCCTGACCTCGGACGACCAGATCTGCTCCACCGGCCCGGACCCGGCGCTCTGTGCCAAGAGCGACCTCGTCCCGCGGGTCGGCTTCTCCGGAGCCCAGATGGGCACCGACGTCGGCAGGCGGGCCGCCGACGAGTTCAAGGCGGCGGGCTGGAACCCCGCCGAAACCCGGGTCATCGCGGCCTGGAAGCAGGACGTCACCGTCTGCGGAGACCGCGTCAAGGCGGCGAAGGAGGCCTTCGGCACCGTCGCCCCCGGCGTCCAGACCATCGACGTCGCCACCGACAACACCCCCACCGGCGCCCAGGACAGGGTCGCCGCGATCATCAACACCAAGCCCGGCGTGAAGCACTGGGTCGTCGTCGGCTGCAACGACGAGAACGTGCACGGCGGCGTCACCGCGCTGCGCAACGCCGGCCTGAGCGCCGACAACGTGATCGGCGTCGGCCTCGGCGCCTACCTCGCCTGCAAGGACTGGAGCGGCACCCAGCCCTCCGGGATGAAGGCCGCCCTCTTCATCAACGGCAAGGACGTCGGCGCGCTCGCCGTCCAGACCATGTACGACAGGCTCAAGAACGGCAAGGAGATCCCCGCCGAGGCGTTCGCCAAGACCACCATGGTGGACGCCGCCAGCTGGAAGAGCGCCGGCGTCACCTGCGCCTGACCGGTCGTCATCGGGGGTCGCCCCACGGGCGGGCGGCCACCCGCTGCGCGCCGACCCGCCCGGTGCCCGGGCTCTGCTCGTGCGGTGCCGGGGCCTCTCGTCGAGCGTTCCGCACCGGCGGCTCCGCGAACTCACGCTCCACCGGCAGCCCGCCGCGGGTGATCAGCTCGGACCCGACCGCCTGGAGTGCCAGCGGCAGCCCGCCGCAGAGCCGGACCAGGTCGTGGAG